>NZ_JBINJD010000039.1:0-35626 GCF_043951915.1 Alienimonas sp. DA493
GGGCCGCGTTAGAGGAGAGGAGCCGCGGCGCCCGACCGCGGCGGGGGCGTCGGCGGGTCGAGCGTCACCGCCGCGGCGGCGCCGGACCGCGGCCGGTCCCAGCCGAGCGGGGGAAACGTCGGGCCGTCGGCGGTCGTCGGCCGCAGGGCCCAGGGCAGGGCGCCGCAGGCGGCCAGTTCGCCCCGGCATTTCTGGGCCGCCCACCCCAGCGGCAGCGGCGGGGCGGGTTCGTCGGTTTGGTCGGTCGCCGTCGGCTCCGTCTTCGCGTCACAGCAGCCGCCGGCCCCGCCGCAGCAGGACGGTTTCGCCGCCGGCTTCGCGCAGCAGGAGGAATGCGGTTTCGCGGCGGCGTCCCGCTCCGCGTCGCGGGCCTCGCGTCGGGCGGCCTCGTGGACGAACGCCGGGATCGCCACGCCGTTCGCCTTCGCCCAGGCGACCTTTTGCACGTTCGTGAAACAACAGCACCCCGTCCAACAGGCCTCCGCGGAGCCGCACCCGCAGGGCCGATCGCGGCAGGGGTACAGGGCCGAGCGATCCTTCCCCATCGCCGCCGCGGGCACGGGCAGCGGGGCCGGCAGTTGGCAGACGATCATCGCCAGCAACGTCGCCCCCGCCACGACCCGCTGACGGGCGGGCCGCACGAACCGGCGGCGACGGGCGGGGCGGGCGCTCATAATGCGGTCCCGATCCTACCGACCCCGCCGCCCGGCTTCCCGCCCGGGCGGCGGATCGACGCGGCGAACCCCGTTCGCCCGCCGTGCGTCCGCCCGACGTCCGCCGTGCGTGCCGTTCGCGCGTTCCTGCCCTCGAGAACCGGAAACCGATCCATGCTGGGCGCCGTCGCGGGGGACGTCATCGGCTCCGTCTGGGAGATCGAGGGGTGGAAGTCGCCGCACTTCGAGCCGCTGATCGGCCCGGAGTGCCGGTTCACGGACGACACCGTGCTCACCTGCGCCGTCGCCGAGGCGTTGCTGACGGACGGCGACTACGCCAAACACATTCGCGCCTTCGCCCGCCGCTATCCGCGGGCCGGGTACGGGGGGAACTTTCAGCGCTGGTTCCGCTCCGATCGTCCGGGGCCCTACGGCAGTTGGGGGAACGGCTCGGCGATGCGGGTGAGCCCCGTCGGCTGGGCGTTCGACACCGTCGCCGAGACGCTTGCCGAGGCCGAACGCAGCGCCGCCGTCACGCACAACCACCCCCGCGGCGTCGCCGGGGGCCAGGCGACCGCGTGGGCCGTCTTCCTGGCCCGCACCGGGGCCTCCAAGGAGCAGCTCAAAGACGAGATCGCCGCCCGGTTCGGCTACGACCTGAACCGCACGCTGGCGGAGATCCGGCCGCGGTACTGCTTCGACGTCTCCTGCGACGGCTCCGTGCCCGAGGCGCTGATCGCGTTCCTGGAAGCGACGGACTACGAGTCGGCGGTGCGAAACGCGATCAGCCTCGGCGGCGACGCCGACACCCAGGCCGCGATCGCCGGGGCCGTCGCGGAGGCGTTTTACCAGCGCCGCACCGGCGTCGGCGTGCCGGAACCGATCGCCGAGCAAGTCCGCGAACGGCTGCCGGACGACCTGACGGACGTGCTGGACCGGTTCACGACCGGCCGGGTCCGCCCCTCCTCACCGCCGCCGGCCGCGGAGTAGGTACCCCGCGAAGTCCCACAGTCCCGCGAAGCGGTGGTTCGGGTCGACGTACCGCTCCACCACGTAGAAGGCGAAGTAGTAGGCCCGGCAGCACGCCCACACGCACACGGCCAGCAGGCCCGCGGTCGTCCAGGAGGGCGCCCGGGCGAGCAGCAATCCGCCGGCGAGGGCTCCCAGCAGGACGAACAGCGCCCCCTTGGCGTACAGGGCGATGGGCGAGACGAGATCGCGGTTCATGTCGAAACAGGAACGCCGCCGGCCGGGTGGGGCGCCCTCCGCGGCGTCCTCCCGGTCCTCCGTCCCGACGAGCGCCCTCCGTCCGACGCCTTCCGGGCGTCGCCCCCCTCGCCCGCCGGGGGGCGCTGAAACTGGGGCGGATGGAGAAACGATCGTGCGTTTGATGTGTGTGAAGACGGTCGTGCGGGTACAGTGGCAAACTGGGTCGTCTCTGACGGCGCTGCCGCCGGCGCCCCGCGATCCTTCCCCAGTCTTCCCAGTCTCCCGTCCGCACGCGTCCGAGATGATTTTCACCCGCACGTCGCTGTCGCTCGCGGCGGTCCTTCTGATGGGCGGCTCCGGCTTCGCCCAAGAGCCCGCCCTTTCGGACGCGCCGGCGTTCGACCGTCCCGAAACTGCCTCCGCGACCGACGACGCCGTCGGCGCCGACCTCTTTGACGAACCCGCCGAACCGGCCGCGGCCGCGAAAGGCCGCCTGCGGGTCCCGCTGGTGGCCTCCGGCGAGGGCGACGGCGTGCGGCCGTCGGTCCGGCTGGTCCGCGACGGCGCCGTCGTCGCCACGGGCCTGTTGAGCGCCGACGGGTCGCTGGAGAGCGGCTCGGTCCCGCCGGGCGTGTACAGCGTGATCGGCGTCGCCGGCGAATCGATGGCGATCTTCTCCCAGAAATTCGGCGCGGAGCCGCTCCCCGAGGACGCCTCCTCGGTCCGCCTGCTGGCCCCGCCGTCCGACCGGGCCCTGGCGCTGGCGATCCTCGCCCGCCGGTTCCCGGAGCAGCTCGGCACGCCGACCGGCGCGCGACTGCCGGTTCCCGCCGCGACGCCCGCGTCCGCCGCCGCGTCGGCGCCCGCCGCGGCCGTCGAACCGGCCGGCCTCCCCGCCGACGTGGCCGCCGGGGCGAACGAACCCGCGGTCCGTCCCGCGGCCCTGCGGGCCGCCCGGCTCGCCGGCGCCCCGGCCGGGGCCGAGGGCGTCGCCCGGATGTACGATGAGGACGGCTCGCTCCGGCCGCTGCCGGGGGCGGAGATCTTCCTGATCCGGAACGGCGATCGCGTCGCCTCGCTGACCGCCGACGGCGCCGGCCGCTACCGGCTGCCCGAGGACCTCGAGCCGGGCCTGTACACGCACGTGACGGTCAGCTCCCCCGCCACGGCCCTGCCGGGCGACGCCGCCGGCGAGCCGCTGTACGGGGCGAGCGTGGTCGGCCTGAACGTGGTGAAGGGGCAGCCGGTCGTCCGGCAGAACGGCGACAGCCCGTTCCGGACGGTCGCCCGTCGCGTCCGGCAGGTGGTGATCGACGACCCGACCCCCGTGCCCCCCGGCGACATCCTCGGTCCGCCGCTCCCCGGGCCCGGCGTTCCGGGCCCGGCGCCCCTCGGCCCGATCGGCACCGGCGGCGGGGCCGCGGGCGGCGGCGGCGGCGGGGCGGCCTTCGGCGGGGGATTGATCCCCACGCTGATCGGCATCGGCGCCGGGATCGCGATTGGGCGGAACAACCCCGACAGCGACGACGTCGAGATCGAGCGGGTGTTCGTGCCGGCGCCGCAGGCGGCGAGCCCCGCGGGGCCGTCCTCCCAGCCGTCCGACGGCAGCGCCGGCGGCGATTCCGAAGACGATTCTGACGACTAGCCATCCGCGGCCGATCGCACACGCCCGAGTCGACGGCCCCGGCCGCCCCCGCCCCCGTTGCGCCCGTCTCGGACGCCGCGGGCGGCGGGGCGGCGGGGCCGCAGCCGATTGGGCGGGACTTCATTCGCCGCGCTAACGAGGCCGGCGCCGCCCGCCGGGCGGCGCTCCGCCGTCGGCGTCAGCCGCGTCGCCCCGAGCCGTCCCGGGCGTCGCGGTTCGAGAAATCCCGTCCCGCGGCCCGCGGTCGGACCCGCCCGCCCGGCGAGCGCCCGCCGGACACGCTCGCTTCGCTGGCGGCGGCGGCGGCCGTGGCCGCTTTGGCCTCGGCGCCGTGGCTCGACGGACGCTGGGGCGGCTGGCAACTCGCCGCGGCGGCGGCCGGAGCGGCCGTCGTCGTCGCCGCGTTCGCCGTGCGGGCGTTCCGCGGGCGTCCGGTGCCCGCGCCGGCGCTGCTGCTGCCGCTGGGCGGGTTGCTGGCGCTCGGGCTGGTGCAGGCCCTCTCGCCGACCGGCGGGGGAGACCTCGAGACCGCGGCCGGCACGCTCGCCCCCCACTGGGGACCGGTCACGGTTTCCCGCCCGTCCACGCGTCAAACGACGGCGTTGCTCGCCGCGGGGTGGGCGGTCCTGTTTCTCGCCGCTCAGGCCGGACGGTTCGCGGCGGGGCGGCGGGTGATCTGGTGGGGCGTCGCGGGAACGGCGGGCGTCTTCGCGGTCGTCGGCGTGTTGGGACGGCTCGGCCGGGCCGCGGACTGGGGGTTGGTCGGCGCCCTGGAGGGCGACGCCGGGCTGACCGGGGCGTTTTTCGCCGGGCTGAACCGCAATCACGCCGCCCACCTGTTGAACGTCGGCCTGGCGGCGGCGCTGGGCCTGCTGGCCGGCGGGGGCGGGAGGGCGGCCTGGGCCTGCGGGGCGTCGATCGTCGCCGGGTTGCTCGTCACGGGCAGCCGGGCCGGGTTGGCCGCGGCCCCGCTCGGCCTGCTGACGAGCGCCGCGGCCCTCGCGTGGGCGTGTCGTCGGACCGAATCGCCGACCGCCGACCCGGCCGGCGACGGCCGCGGGCTGCGGCGGGCGCTGCGGTTCGGCCTGATCGGCGGGGGCGTGGCGGCGGCCGGGGCGCTGCTGTCGCTGGCGGGCGTGGGCGCGGAGGGCACCGTGCTGGCCCGCTGGGAGGGCACCCGCGAGGAGGGCCTGTGGGGATCGCTGCGGGCCCGCCGCGAGCACTGGGCGGACGCCGTCGGCGTGGCGGTCGATCTGCCCCTGTTCGGCGCCGGTCTGGGCACGCATCGGTACGCCACGCCGCCGTACCTCACCCGGCCGACCCGCGACTGGTTCACCCACGCGGACAATCAATACGTCGAGTTGCTCGTCGAAGGCGGCGTCGTCGGGGTCGCCCTGCTGCTCGCGGCGGCGGGGGCGTTGGGGTGGGGCGTGCGGCGGGCGGGCCGGGCCGGGGCGGCGGACGCCGTCGCGGCGGCGGTCTTCGCGGCCGCGGCGCTCGGGGTGCAGGCGCTCTTCGACTACGGGATCACCCGGCCGCCGGTCTGGTTGGCCGCCGCGGCCCTGTTCGGAGCCGCCGTCGGGGCCGGTTTCCCCCCGGTTGCGGCCGAGCGAACCGCGACGAACGGGCGGCGCCGGCTGTTCGCCGCCGGGCTGGCCGGGGCGACGGCGCTGGCCGGCGGGTGGGCGGCGTGGGAGACCGCCCGGGCGGCCCCGGCGATGGCCTATCGGGAACCGAACCTGCTCAACGCGGATCCGGCCGGGTGGACGGAGGCGGAGGTTGCGGCGGAGGTCGCCCGGCTGGAGGCGGCCCTCGCCGCCCGGCCGGACGACGCCGAGGCCGGCGTCGCCCTCGCCCGCCTGTTCGTTCGGCAATACCAGGACGCCGTCGCCGCCGCCCTCGCGACCGACCCCGCCGCCGCGGAGTTGACCGACGCTCAGCTCGCCCGGCTCAGCGACCCCGGGCTCGGCGCCGTGCTGGCGCTCGGGCCGGGGGGCGAGGAGCGGCTGGCGGCTCTGCGGGCGGACGAGCGGGTGCGGCGGTACCTCCGGCCGGCGTTCGAACGGCTGCTCGCGGCCCGGCGGGTCTGCCCGTTCATCCCCCGACTGGACCTGAACCTCGCCCGTCTCGCCTGGACGGAGTCGTCGGAAGAACCGTCCGGCGAGCGGTTCCTCAGGGCGCTGCACCGCAATTTCCCCGCGGACATGCCGGCCCAGATCGCCGCCGCCCGGCGGGCCGACCGGCTGGGGCTGACGGAGACGGCGAACGCCTGCTGGGCCGCCGTGCTGGCGACGGAGCCGAAGCGGGCCGGGGAGGTGGCCGCCGGGCTGGCGGCGGCGGACGAGCGGGCGACGCTCGATCCGACGCTGGCGGCGGCGCTCGCCGCCGGCGGCATGCCCTCCGGGGTCGCGGGACGGTTCCGCAACCTGCTGCCCGCCGACCCGGCGGGGCGGATCGCCGTGGCCGAGGCCGTGGCGGACTTCGACGCGGGGTTGGCGTCCCTCGTCGCCGGCGAGGCCCTGACCGCCGCGGCGTCCGCGGGCGCCCCGCTGCCGGCGGACGTGCGGGCCGCGGCCCTGCGGCTGACGGGGCGCCGCACCGAGGCGGTCGCGGCGCTGGAGGAGTTCCTGGCTCGACATTCCCGGGACGTCGCCGCCCGCAAGCGGCTGATCGAGTGGCTGCTGACCGACCGGCGGACGGACGCCGCCGCGGAGCAGCTCGTGGTCCTCGACGCCCTGGAGCCGGGTTCGGCGGCGGCCGGGTCGCTGTCGCGGCGGCTGGAACGGGTCCGCGAGGCCGAGCGGGCGGCCGGTGATCCGGCCGGCGTGTCGAAAGACGGGGGCGGGGCAAACAGGGAGGGTCGGGGCGTCTTGAAGGGGGTCGACCGCGGGCCGTAGAGTGGGCGGCGTCGCGGCGGGCGCAGTCGACGCCGCCGCGGACGCCCGAGCGGGACGGTCCCGGTCCCGGCTGTCCCCACCGCGCGGCTCGTCCGCCGTCGCCCGTTCCCGCCTGAAGGCCGCCCGTGCCCTCGTTCGCCGCTCCCGGTTCGTCGTTCCCGGACGAAGAGACGCAGGCGGACGGCTACGGCGACGGCTCCCTCGCGCCCCGGACCTACGCCGCCGCCGCCCACGAGGGGAACGGCGGCTGGGGCGCCCAGACGACCGGCGGGGAGGGCGCCGCCGAGGAGGGGTTCCCGCTGGGACGCCTGCTCCGCCGGCGCTGGTGGGTCCTGCTGCTGGGGCTCGCCTGCGGGCTGGGCGGGGGCTACCTGTACGACCTCTCTCAGCCGCCGGTCTATCAGTCCGTGGCGGAACTGACCGTCTCCGCCCGTCGGGCGGCGCTGCCGGGGACCGAGGGCGGCGGGGGCGAAATGGAGCAGCTCACCGGCGATACCCTCGGCAACTACCTGTACCGCGCCCAGACGGCGCCGCTGGTGGCCCGGGCGGTCCGCGAGCGTCGGTTGGACGAACTGCCCGCCTTCAAGGGCGCCGGCTCCCCGGTCGGCCGCATCCTCAAGGGGCTGGAGGGAACCCAGGTGCCCGGCACCCGGGTGCTGCAATTCACCTACAGCGGCGGGAGCCCCGAGGAGACCGGCGCCGTGCTGGACGCCGTCGTCGACGCCTTCGCCGCGGAGGTCCGCGAGGAAAGCCAGTCCGGCGTCCGCGAGGCGATCCGGCTGATCAGCGAGGCCCGCGATCAGGTGCTCCGCGATCTCGAGGCTGCCGAGGCGGCTCACCGCGAGTTCGAACGCAACAGCCCGCTGGTCCGCGGCCCGGACGGCCAGCCGCTCAACCCCCACGCCGCGGACCTGCTCGCCCTGGACGCGGCCCGGGACGAACTGAGCCTGGAACTGTCGAACCTCGTCGCGGAGGTGGAGTCCATCCGCTCCTCCATGGAGGCCGGCGGCCGGCGGGCGGCGCTCGCGCAGATGGCCTCGCTGAAGCGGGAGAGCGTCGGAGAGAACCCCGCCGTCGCGGAGCTGGGCTTCGAAGAGCAGCACCTCGACCTCATCCTCGAATTGGAGGAGGCCCGGGAGACGAAGGGGGCGAACCACCCGGACATCAAACGGTTGGAAAACCGCCTGGCGGCGCTGCGGCGGATCGAGGCGGAACGGGCGGGACTGCAGACCGGCGTCGACGGGGCGGGGCCGGACGGGGCGGGGGGGCCGGCGTCGTTCCTCGATCTGTACGTCGAGGCCCGGGTGGAACGGGCCCGCGTGTTGCAATCGCAGATCGACCGGCTGGACGAGCGGTACGAGGCGACCCGCGAGGCCGCGGAGAGCGTCCGCGACGCCGAATCGCGCGAGCGGGAACTCCGCGACCGCCGGGACCGCCACGCGGCCCTCTACGCGGCGCTGGTGAGCGACGTGGATCAACTTGATCTGCTCAAGGACGCCGACACGGTCCGCGTGACGCCGATCACGCCCCCCGGTCCGGGGCGGCCGGCCCGGGCGCCGCTGTTCCGGGCGCTCGGCGCCGGCGGGGCGTTGGGGCTGGCGGTCGCCTTCGGGCTCGCCTACCTGCTCGAACAGTCCGACCGCCGCTTCACCGGCCCGGCGGAGCTGCGGGCGGAGTTCGGGCTCCCGCTGCTCGGCCACGTCCCCCAGATTCCCGCCCGCACCCTGAAGGAGGCGAAACGGGTGCGGGACGGCGTGCCGGACCCGGGGCTGTCGACGGTGTTGCGGCCGAAGAGCCAACTCGCGGAGTCCTATCGGGCGGTGCGCACCGGGCTGCTCTCCGCGGCCCGCAACGGGGCGAAGGTCGTGCAGGTGACCAGCCCGGACCGCGGCGACGGCAAGAGCACGCTGACGGCGAACGTCGCGGTGACCCTCGGCCGCGTCGGCAAGAAAACGGTGCTGGTCGACGTGGACCTCCGCCGCCCCCGCGTCCGCCGCATGTTCGGGCTGCCGCAGGTCAGCGCGGAGGACCCCGGGGTGGGCACCGCGGAGGTGATCGCCGACCCGGACAAGCTGGACGAGGCCCTCGTCGAGAGCGGACAGCCCGGCCTGTGGCTGCTCCCCTGCGCCGCCCGGCCGGACCATCCGGCGGAGCTGCTCAGCAGCGAGGCCTACGAGACGTTCCTGGAGGTGCTCCGCCAGAAGTTCGATTTCGTCCTCCTGGACAGCCCCCCGGTGTTGGCCGTCTCCGACCCGGCGGCGACCGCCCGTCTGGCCGACGGCGTGATGGTCGTGACCCGGCTGCACCCCCGCACCCGGCGTCGGCTGGGCGAGTGCCTCGACACGCTCGATCAGGCCGGCGCCAACGTGCTGGGCCTGGTGGTGAACGCGGTGCCGACCAGCGGGGAATACACCCGCGAGGTGCAGGGCGGGTACTACGGCGGCTACGGCTACGGGGCGTTCGCCGGTCGGGACGCGTACTACTCCGACGAGGCGACCGCCGCCCCGGCGTCCGCGGCTCTCATCGAAGCGGCGCCGGCCTCCGCCTCGTCGGCCTCCGCTGACGCGGGAGGCGCCGCGGAGGTCGCCCGTTCGCGGTGAACCCCGGTCGACGGCGGCGCGGCCGCGGTCGGCCTTTCGGCGGATCGGGCGGCGATCTAAGACCGGGGTCCCACGGAAGGACACCGCCCCGGCCGCCCGGGACGCCGACGCATGACGAACGCCCCCGCCCCCGCCGCCGCCGCCCCCCCGGCTTCGACCGGTTCCCCGGCTCCGGCCGGCGCCAACCGGACGGTGATCCGTCCCCCCAGCGGTTGGCCGCTGCCGGACGTCGCCGAGCTGTGGCGGTATCGGGATTTGCTGGTCCTGCTGACCAGCCGCAACGTCGCGGCCCGCTACCGCCAGAGCGTGCTGGGCATCGGTTGGGCCGTCGTGCGGCCGCTGGTCAGCATGACGATCTTCACCCTGATCTTCGGCAAGGCGGTCGGGCTGGAGGACCAGTTGCCGGAGGGCGTCCCCTACGCGGCGTTCGCCTTCTGCGGGCTGCTGCCGTGGATGTTCTTCGCCGCGGCCCTGACCGGCACGACCGAGAGCGTGGTCGTCAACCAGGGCCTGCTGACGAAGGTATACTTCCCCCGGCTCGTGCTGCCGCTCTCGAACCTCGGCGTGGCCGCGGTGGACTTGGCGATCCAGCTCGTCCTGCTCGTCGTCGTGTTGGCGATCTACCGGTTCGCGCCGGGCGTGGAGGCGCTGGCCCTGCCGGCCTTCCTGCTGCTCGCCGCCGCCGCCGCGCTGGCCGGCGGGCTGTGGCTCACGGCGCTGAACGTGAAGTACCGCGACGTGAAATACGCCGTGCCCTTCGTGGTCCAAGCGGGCACGTATCTCAGCCCGGTGATCTATCCGCCGACGATCATCCCGCCGGACTACCGCCTGCTGTACTACCTCAACCCGATGGCGGGGGCGATCGAGGGCGTGCGGTGGAGCGTGCTGGGCACCGCCCCGCCGGATTGGGGCTACGTCGCCCTCTCCGCCACGGCGACGGCGATCCTGCTGATCACCGGGGCGATCTACTTCACCCGCACCGAACGTACCTTCGCCGACATCATCTGAACGTCCCCCCGCGGGGCCCCGCGTCGGCACGGGGCGGTTTAACAGCGGTTTCGATACGTCATGGGAACGCCAACCCGACGCGTCAGCGAGGGCCTTCCGCCCCACCAGGGCGGGCGCTGTCCGCATCCCTCGCTGACGCTTCGGGTTCGTATGGAAACGGCTTAGACGAACAACTCGCGGATGGCGTGCCCGCCGTCGGTCACCGGGACCGGGCGTTCGCCGGCGTACAGTTCCAGGTGCGGGTCGATGCCCATCGCGTGGTAGATCGTGGCGTGCAGGTCCGGCACGCTGACCGGATCGGCGACCACGCTCATCCCCAGCTCGTCCGTCTCGCCGATCGTGCGGCCGAGGTTCAGCCCGCCGCCGGCGAGGACGGTGGTGAAGCTTTTCCCGTGGTGCCCGCGGCCGCCGCCGGCGTCGAACCCGGCCGGCCGGCCGAACTCGGAGGCGACGACGATCAGTGTCTTGTCCAGCAGCCCGTGCGACTCCAAGTCGTCCGTCAGCGTGGCGAGGGCGGCGTCGAGTTCCTTGATGAGGAGGTGCTGTTTCTCCTGACCCTCGTTGTGCGTGTCCCAGCCGGTGCCGTTGGTGAACGCGATGTTGTGGGAGACCTCCACGAACCGCACGCCCCGCTGGATCAGCCGGCGAGCCAGCAGGCAGCGCTGGCCGAACTCGGAGCCGTAGGCGTTCCGCAGGTCGGCCGGCTCGTCGGAGGCGTCGAAGATCTGGGCGAACTCCGGCCCGGCCAGCCGCAGAGCCTCGGCGATCGTCTCGTCGTAGGCCCGAATCGCGTCGGCGCCCTCGGGGGTGCGGGCCAACGCGTCCTCCCGCACCCGGCTGAGCAGCCGTTCCCGCCGGGCGCGACGCTCCGCCGACAGGTGGCCCGGCACCGTCAGGCCGGAGGGGCCGCGGCTGGTGTCGGTCAGGTAGACGAAGTTCGCCGACGGCCCCAGGAAGCCCGGGCCGCGGCTGACGGACGGCATGCCGATCAGCACGTAGGCCGGCACCTTGTCGTTCGCCGGGCCGCGCTCGTAGGCGATCACGCTGCCGATCGAGGGGTACACCACGGTGCCGGTCGTGTTCCGGCCGGTGTGCATGCGGTTGACAGCCCGGGCGTGCTCGTCGATCACGTCGTGGTTCGTGGACCGGACCACGGCCAGCCGGTCCGCCCGGTCGGCGAGCATCGGCAGGTGCTCGCAGAACTCCGCCCCCGGGATCGCCGTGGGGATCGACGGGTAGGCGGAGCCGGCCTTCCGCTCCTTCGGATCGCCCAGTTTCTTGGGGTCGAAGGTGTCGATCTGCGCGGCCCCGCCGCCCAGCCAGAGCACCACGCAGTGCTCCGCGGTCCCGTCCCGCAGGGCGGCGGCGGCCTGCTCCTCGCCCACCGCCCGCACCCGGGGCAGGGCCGCGGCGGCGGTCGCGGCGGCGGCGGACGTCAGCAATGAACGACGGGTCAGCGACATGGCAGCGGGCGGGGCGGGGGGAGGGAACGGCGTCCGAACGCGGGGAGCGTCCGGGGCGGGGGGTTTCGCGGCGGTCTACGGCTCGATCGCGTTACGGCACGAACGGGAACTCGGGGCTGTTGAGCAGCGCCCACAGCACGTCCTCGTACCGCTGCCGCCAGTCGTCGGTCAGGCGGGCCGAGGGCGGGTCGCCGGCTTCGACCTTCTTCCGCAACTCGATCTGTCGGGCGGCGGCCTCGGAGATGAACTGATTCGTCCAGGTCACGCCGGGGTTTTCGAGGAAGTGCGGCGGATTGGCCGGTCGGCCGGTCTTCCGCTCGTCCCAACCTTCGGAGAGCAGCTCCTCGAACAGCGAGACCTCCTCCGCGGTCGGACCGCGGGTGAAGATCGCCCGGACGGTGCGTTCGGCCAGCGCCTCCGGCGAGTTGGCGGCGAGGGCGAACTCGGTGAAGCGGCTGTCGTCGGACAGGCGGGTGAAGCGCTCGCCCAGCACGCCGTTCTCCAGCAGGGCCGGCTGGGTGACGTCCGGGCTGTCGTCGCGGACGTTCCGCGGGTCGGGCCGGGAGCCCCGCCAGCCGAAGGCCGACAGCAGTTCCACGAACGGCTCGGCCCGCGGGACCGTCAGGCTTTCGCGGTCGCGGTCGGTGGAGAGGCTGACGAACTCCCAGGCCCGCCGGGGGCGGCCGAAGTTCATGCCCTGCTTCTCGTTGCGGGCGCCGTCGGCGTCGATCGTCACCAGCCCGGCCTTCAGCCGTTTGCCGCTGGCGGCGAACAGGCTGTCGACCAGCTGCTCGGCCGTCATCCGCTCCCGCGTCGGACCGGCGAACAGGGCCCGCGCCTCATACTCCTCCGCGATCTGCCGGCCGTAGGCGTGGGAATTGAGGATCAGTCGGGCGACGTGCTTCAGGTCGTAGCCGGAGAGGACGAGTTCGTCCGCCAGATAGGCCAGCAGTTCCGGGTGGGAGGGTTCGCCGAAGCTCCAGTCGTGGGGCGTGTCGACGATGCCGCGGCCGAGGTAGCGGGTCCACAGTCGGTTCGCCATCACCTCCGCGAAGCGGCGGTTCTTCGGGCCGGTCACCAGCAGGGCGAGGCGCTCGCGGGTGTCCTGCTCCGCGTTGAACAGGTCGACCAGCTCCGGCGCCGGATCGCCGTCCCGCAGGCCCTCCAGCGTGAACGCCGGCGGGACGGATTCGCCCGGCATGAGCGTCACCTCGACCGCCGCGGTGCCGACCAGATCCGGCGGCAGGCTGCTGCCGGCGGGCACCTTCTGCGGGGAGCGCTTCAGCATCGCCGCGAAGCCGAACAGATCCTTCTGGAGGAACGGCCGGCTGGGGGCGTCGTGGCAGCGGGCGCAGGTCATGTCGGAGGCGAGGAACGCCTGACTGAGCACGTGAGCCTTCGCGGCGAATGGAGCGTCGTTCTGGCTGGCCAGGGCGAACCCGCCGAGCCCGCCGCTGTACTGGGAGCCGTTCATGCGGATCAGCTCCGTGGCGAAGCGGTCCGCCGGCAGGTTGTCGAGGAAGGCTTCGTGCAGCCACTCCCGGAACGGGCCGGTGTTGTTCAGCGTCGGGTTGACGATCGTCGGGTTCTCCGCGAGCACGTCCTGCCACTCGCCGACCCAGCCGTCCGCCCAGCCGAGGTCGTCGGCGAGGTAGCGGTCCACGGCGTTCGCCCGGCGCTCGTCCGCGGGGTCGGCGAGGAACCGATCGATCTCCTCGGGGGTCGGGATGCGGCCGACGAGGTCCAGCGCCGTGCGGCGGAGGAAGGTCGCGTCGTCGGCTTCCGGCCGCGGCGGCACGCCCTCGGCGGCCAGCTTCGCGTTGACGAAGCGGTCGATCGCGTTCTTCTCCGGCAGCCCCTCGGTCGGCGCCGGGACCTCGGCTCGGGGCTCGTAGACCTCACGGATGAAATCGTGGCGGGCGTTCCAGCGGGCGATCTCCCCGGCGGCGGCCTCCCGGCGGCGGGACTGGTCGAGCTTCCGCATCCAGTCGGCGTAGTCTTCCGTGAAGGCGATCCAGTCGCCGTCCGTCAGGGCTGGGCCGAGGGCGGACTCGTCGCCGGCGCTCGGCAGGAGCATGCGGAACGGCTCGCCCTCCTCCCCGTCGGCCGGGGCGGGGCGGACGAACAGGCCGGCCTCGCCGGGCTCCCGCCGCCGACCGCTGCCGCCGGCGTAGAACTCAGCGAGCACGTCGATCGGTTCGCCGTCGGCGGTGAAGACGTGCGTGTCCTCGGCGTCGCCGGGCCGCAGGCTCCGCAGGCCGGGGGCCTTCACCTCGCCCTCCGGATAGAGCGGCTGGTGGGCGCTGGAGCTGCGATTGAAGAACCGCACGCTCGCCGCCGGTTCGCCGTTCAGGGAGACCCGGGCCCCGCTGCGGCTGCGGACCAGCAGTTCCCACTCCCCGGCCGGCAGCGTCGCCTGACCGCGGACCCGCACCACGACGGCGTCGCCGCGGTCCACCCGCACGCCGGTCGGGCCGTAGGCGTGGGCGATCTGCGGGACGGCGAAGGCGTCCTGCAGGTAAGTGTCCTCGGCGAGCCGCGGCAGCGGGAAGTTCCACGAGCGGGCCCGGCCGTCCACGTCGCCGATCACCTCGACCAGCGCCCGGCCCTCCGGCGCCCGCGGGGCGGGGCGGGTTGCGATCAGCGGCGGACGGCGGGAGAGCTCCTCGTCGGAGAGCGTCCCCCGCAGCAGCCGGACCGGACCGATGGCCCCCTCGAAGGTGCTCCCGGAGCTGCCGCCCATCGCGGAGCCGATCCAGAGGTCGTCGCTGTCGGTGATCGGCGCTTTGTCGGTCGCCCCGCCCATGTCCCAGGCGCCGCCGGTCTCCTGCCCGTTCAAAAACGCCCGCAGGCTGTCCGGCTGGCCGAAGGTGTAGGTGAAGGCGATCCGGTGGGCGCGGCCGTCGCAGGGGATCGTGCCGTCGGAGGTCCAGCGGTGGAACTCCCCGGCCTCGTCGGCGAACAGGAAGGAGAGGGCCGCCCGGTTCCCCTCGTTCGCCAGCCGCAGGGCGTAGTTTTGATTGTTCGGGACCCGGCCCTTCGCGTGGGTGCGGCCCTTACTGAGGATGTGTCCGAACCCCCCGCCGGACTTGGGCTGCGGATAGACGGTGACGAGAACCGACAGCGCCTCGCCGTTCCCCACGGTCAGCAGGCTGCCGGGGCCGGTGTCGCGGACGCGGAGGTAGCCGGTCTGCCCGACGTTGAGACGGGGCGTCGGATCGGTTCCGACGGCGGCGTCGTTGGTCAGGGAACCGGCGATCGGGACCTCGTATTCGCCGGCCTTGGCGATGCCCATCGCCACGCCGTCGGTCGCTTCGGACCAGTCCCAAGTCACCTCGGGCAGGGCGTCCGCCCCCGCGGCGTCGGCGGTGGGGGCGAGGAGCGCGAGGGCCAATAGGGCGGCGGAGGACGTCACGGCGATTGGAACCTCGGTGGACAGCGAAAATCAGGCGGTTCCCCCACTATACATTGGCCTGTCCGAATGGGTAGCGCCTGCGAAGCCGGCCGCGAAAAGCGAACCATCGGCGAAGATTTGATCGAATTTTGCCTCCCATCGAACTTTGCGTGTCCGAATCGCCTCCGTTCTGCTCTTCGCTTCCAACGCCCGTCCCGTTTCGCCGCCCCGCCGCGTGCCCGAAACCCCGCCCGCCGCCGCCCCGCCCGTCGATCCCACCGCGGTCGAGCCGGGGGCGGACCGGGAACGGATGGACGAGTTCGCCCGGCTGCTGGGCGGGGCTCAGCGGCGCCTGTTTCTCTATTTGATGGGCCTGCTGGGCGATCGCACCGCGGCCGAGGACGTCCTCCAGGAGACGAACCTCGTGCTGTGGCGGGAGTTCGAGCAGTTCGAACCCGGCACGAACTTCACCGCGTGGAGCTGCCGGGTCGCCTTCAATCAGGTGCGGGCCCACCGCACGAAGCGGGGTCGGGACCGCTTGGTATTCAGCGACGCGTTCCTGTCCGCGGTCGACGAAGAACTGACCCGCGAGGCCGACCGCCTGGAGGAACGCCGGGCGGCGCTGGCCGACTGTCTGAACCGGCTGCCGGACCACCACCGCGAACTGGTCCGCCGCCGGTATCTCGGCGAACGGGACGCCGGCACGGAGGAGCTGGCTCGGCGGTTGGAGAAGAGCCCCGACGCGGTGCTGCGGATGCTCTCCCGCATCCGGCGCTCGCTGCACGAGTGCGTCTCGCGAACGCTCTCCGGCGCCGGGGACGGCCTGCCCACGGAGGCGAGTGTTGTCTGAGCGTCCCACGAACCCGACGCCCGCGGAGCTGCGGGTCTTCGACGCCCTCTGCGACGCGGTCTTCGACGGCGCCGCCTCCGCGGAGCAGGTCGCCCGGCTGGAGGGGTTCGTGCTGAACTCCCCGGTGCTGCGGCGGCGGTACGTCGAACTGGCCGATCAGGAGGCGACGCTCGCCTGGGGCGACGGCGAGTTGGCCGTCCCCCCGGCGGCGGCGGGAACGGTCGAACCCGCGACGGCCCCGGCGCCGGGCGAGAGCGGCCGGCGTGCTTGGCTGAAGTGGACGGCTCTCGCGGCGGTGGCGTTTTGCATGGCGGCGCTCTGGTGGGACAGTGCGCTCCAAGTCGAACCGTCACCTCCGGGGCTTCCCGCACCGGCCCCGAAACCGGCGGCGATCTGGGCGGCGAGCGCCGGGGCGGAGCTGTTCGGCGCCGCGGCCCCGGCGATCGGGGAGCCGGCGCCGGTGGGGCGGGAGCAGGCGCTGCTCCGCGGGTGGGTGCGGTTGCGGTTCGCCGACGGGGCGGAGGCCGTGCTGGAGGGGCCGGCGGTGTTCGAGGTCGCCGCCGCCGACCGCCTGATTCTCAAGGCCGGCCGGTGCAGCGTGCACGCCCCGGACGGGGCGGAGGGATTCCGCGTCGACACGCCGGACGGGCGGGTGCTGGACCTCGGCACCCGCTTTGCCGTGCGGGTGCGGGAAGGGGACGCCGAGGCGGACGGCGGCACGGAGGTGCACGTCGTCGAGGGCGCCGCGGAACTGCACTGCGTCTCCCCGTCCGACGGGGGGAAGACGGCCGACCGGCTCGTCACCGGGCAGGCCCGCCGGCTGACGGCCGCGGGCGGGGCGGGGAAGGGCCCGCTGCCGTTCGACCCCGCCGTCTACCGGGAGACGCTGCCGGACCGCGTGATCTCCTACGAGACGCACACCGACGAGAACTCCGCCACCCGGCTGACGGCCCTCACCGTGCAGCGGGCCGGCGAAACGCGCACCTACGCTGCCGCGGACCTGATCCCGTCCGCCGTCACGGCCTTCCACAACCCGGACGGCGGCTATCCCTACGCCGTGCCGGGCGGCGCCGAGGGCGCGCTGGGGCGGTGGTTGACGGAACCCCTCATGTTGAACGCCGGGCACATCAACCCCGGCGGCTCCCGCGAACCTCTCACGACCGCCCCGGTGTTGGCGGGGCCGAATCACACCTCCGGGCTGGCTGTGCGGTTCGAAACGCCTGTGACGAACGGCCCGGGGCCGGATCTGGCGCTCTTTGACATTCATTCCGTCGTGGACCCCCCGGACGGGGACGCATTTCACCTGAGTCCGATCGATTTTCGCCCCGGTCTGCGGTCCATCACTCAACTTCGATATGATTTGACCGTGGGCGACCCCGGCTCCACGGTGGTCGCCCCGTTCGTCCTGCCGAAGCCCGATCCGGCCGCCGCGGTCGGGCCGACGCTGGACGCGGTCCGCCTCACGGAGGACGTGCCGCGGTTGGTCCCCTCGCTGGGGTTCACCGCGAACACGGTCGCCGTGGACCTGTCGGACCTCGGCTACGCCGCGGGGGAGACGGTGAGCGAACTGTTCGTGCAGGACGCCCGCGACGACCCCAAGTACGTCGACCCCACCCTGATCGTCGGCCTGCCGGCCGACCCGCCCCGGCTTCCCGCCGCCTCCATCCCGCCTTCCTCTCACCCGCGCCCGCGGAGGGACACGCCTTGACGCCGCTCGCCCGATTGCTGCTGGTTCGACTGATCGTGGGCGCCGGCCCGCTGGTCGGGGGTCTGGCTCTCGCCGCGCCCGCCCCCGGGGCGGAGCCGGAGAATCAGGAGCTGGAGGCCGCCAAGGCCCGGTTCTTCGAGAACGAGGTCCGCCCGCTGCTCGCTAAGCGCTGCTTCGAGTGTCACGGCGAGGAGAAGCAGGAGGGCGAACTGCGGCTCGATGCGATGAACCACATCCTCGCCGGCGGGTGGAGCGGCGCCGCCCTGGAGCGGGGCAAGCCGGACGACAGCCTGCTGATGGAGGCCGTGCGGTACGAGTCCTACGAGATGCCTCCCGGCGGCCAGTTGCCGGCCGCGGAGATCGCCGTGCTGGAGCGGTGGATCGAACTCGGCGCCCCCTGGCCCGGCGCCGAGGACAGCCCGCCCGTCCGCCCGGCGAGCGAACGCGGCCCCAAGTTCACCGAGGAAGACCGCGCCTGGTGGGCCCTGCAACCGGTGACCGAGCCGGAGGTTCCCGCCACGAAGGGCGACTGGGGCCGCAACGAGATCGACCGCTTCCTGCTGGCCGAGATGGAGCGGCGCGGCCTGACCCCGGCGCCGGAGGCCGACCGCCGCACGCTCATCCACCGGCTCACCCAGGACCTGACCGGCCTGCCGCCGACGCCCGAGGAGGTGGACGCCTTCGTCGCGGACGACTCCGCCGACGCCTACGACAAGCTCGTCGAGCGCCTGCTGGCCAGCGACGCCTACGGCGAGCGCTGGGGCCGGCATTGGCTGGACCTGGTCCGCTACGCCGACTCCGACGGCTACCGGGCCGACTTCGTCCGGCCGGACGCCTGGCGATATCGGGATTACGTCATCGAATCGTTCAACGAGGACAAGCCGTACGACACGTTCGTCAAGGAGCAACTCGCCGCCGACGAGCTGTACCCGGAGGACGTGGACGTTCAGGTGGCCCTCGGTTACCTGCGGCACGGGATCTACGAATACAACTCCCGCGAGGCCCCCGGGCAGCGGGAGCTGATGCTCAACGAACTGACGGACACCACCGCGGACGTGTTCCTCGGGCTGGGTCTGCAGTGCGCGAAGTGCCACGACCACAAGTTTGATCCGCTGCCCCAGACGGACTACTACCGTCTGCGGGCCTTCCTGGAGCCGGTGCTGTTCCGGGACGACGTGCCGCTGGCCACCGAGGAGGAGCAGGCCGCCCACGCGGAGGCGATGCGGGAGTGGGAGGAGGCCACCGCCGATCTGCGGGCGCAGTTGGAGGAGATCGAGGGCCCGGCCCGCGAGCGGGGGCAACGCAAAGCCGTCGAACGCTTCCCGGAGGACGTGCAGGCGATCTACCACACGCCGGACGCGGAGAAGACCGCCTACGACCGCCAGGTTCACTGGCTCGTCCACGATCAGGTGCTGTTCGAGTGGGAGCGGCTGGACAACCACATCCCCTCGGAGCTGAAGCCGAAGGCGGTCGAGCTGCGGAAGAAGATCGCCGAGTTCGATCACCTCAAGCCGGCCCCGCTGCCGACCGGCCGCATCGCCGGGGACGCGGACGCCGTTGCCCCGCCGACGATCGTGCCGAAGCGCAAGATTGAGGTGCAGCCCGGCAAAATCGCGCTGCTGTCCGAGGAGCCGATGGAGATCGAGCCGCCCCGGCACGAGGGCAAGCCGCTGCCCGGCGTGAACGGCCACGGCACGACCGGCCGACGGGCGGCGCTGGCGAACTGGATCGCCGACCCGGAGAACCCGCTGTCGACCCGGGTGATCGTCAACCGCGTCTGGCAGGGGCACTTCGGCCGCGGCCTGGCGCCCAACGGCAGCGACTTCGGCCGCCTCGGCGGCCCGCCGAGCCACCCGGAACTGCTCGACTGGCTGGTCGTCCGGTTCCTCGACGAGGGCTGGCGGCTCAAACCGCTGCACCGCCTCATCGTGACCTCCGCCGCCTACCGGCAGGCGGCGACGCACCCCCACGCCGCGGCGTACGCCGGCATTGATCCGCAGAACGACTGGTACTGGCGGGCGGACGTCCGCCGGCTGGCCGCGGAGCAGGTCCGCGACGCGCTGCTGTTCGTCACCGGTTCGCTGCAGGAGAAGGACGGCGGCCCCGGCGCCGGCCACAGCACGCCGGTGCGGAGCGTCTACCTTCAGGTGAAGCGGAACAGTCGCGAACCGCTGATGGATCTGTTCGATCTGCCGCAGTTTTTCATCAGCGCCTCCGCCCGGGACACCACCACCAGCCCGCTGCAGAGCCTGTATCTGATCAACTCCGACGCGGTGCTCGGCCACGCCTCCAAGCTGGCGTCGCGGGTCTCCGCGGAGGCGGGCAGCGACGAAGAGGCCGCCCTCGCCGCCGTCGCCTGGCGGGCGGTGCTGGGCCGCGAACCGACCGACGGCGAACTGGCGACCTGCGTGGAATTCCTCCGCGAACAGACCCGCCGGGCCAAGGAGGCCGCTGAGACGAAGGGCGGCGAACCGGACGACTCCGGTTTGAAGTTCGCCGAGTTCCCCACCCGCGACGGCCGGGCGGTCGTGAGCACGCCGGGCGATCCGGCCCCGCTGTTCGCCCCGCACGTGGAGCCCCTCGGGGACCCGCTGGCCGGCGGCGGGTTCACCGTGGAGGCGTTCTTCCAGATCAACAGCGTCTACGAGAGCGGCTCGGTCCGGACGCTCGTCTCCAAGTGGGACGGCGGCCGCAGCGAGCCCGGCTGGGGCTTCGGCGTGACCGGCAAGGGCTCCCGCCGCAAACCGCAGACCCTCGTAATGCAGATGTTCGGCCGCGCCCCCGGCGGCGGCGGCGTGCAGGAGGCGGCGATCTTCAGCGATCAGCACATCGACCTGAACACGCCCTACTACGCCGCCGCCGCCGTCCTCCCGGCGACGAAGGACAAGCCCGGCACGGTCACGTTCATCCTGAAGGATCTGTCGAACAACGACGTGCCGCTGTCGGTCGTCACCCACGAGCACCAACTCGCCGAGGCGGGGAATCGCACCCCCATCGCGATCGGGCGGCGGGGGACCTCGAAGTCGGCCAACCTGTTCGACGGGCTGATCGACGACGTGCGGCTCTCACGCGGGGCCCTGGGCGTGGAGGACGCGTTGATCACGAACGAGTCGCCCACCGAGGCCACGCTGGCCCACTGGACCTTCGAGAAAACGCCCGGCGTCTTCGCCGACGCCGCCGCGGCGGAGCCCGGCCGGGGGCTGGACCTCACGCCGCACCGCACCGCCGTCTCCTCGGCGGAGCCGCGTCGGCAGGCCCTCGTCGACCTCTGCCACGTGCTGCTCAACAGCAGCGAGTTCCTCTACGTGCAGTGACGCCGCCTCTGCCGCGACCGGGGGAGCGCTCCCCCCGGTCGCGGCTTAATCCGATCATTATTCCCTCAAATATCGCCCGCCGACATGTTCAGCCCCCGCCTCCCGCACGTGACCGTGCCGCAGACCCGCCGCGAGTTCCTCGCCCGCAGCGGGGCCGGGTTCGGGGCGACCGCCCTCTCCGGGCTGCTGGCGGACTCCGCGCTGTCCGCGGAGAACCGGTCGGCGGTCGCGGAATCCTTTCAGCACCACGCCCCGACGGCCAAGTCCGTCATCTTCCTGTTCATGGAGGGCGGACCGAGCCACATGGACACCTTCGATCCCAAGCCGGAGCTGAACCGGCTGGCCGGTCAGCCGTTGCCGGAGAGCTTCGGCAAGGTGGCGCTGGCGATGGGCGAGGCGAACGCCCCGCTGATGGCCAGCCAGCGGAAGTGGAAGCAGCACGGCGAGGCCGGCACCTGGGTCTCTGACTGGCTGCCGGAGATCGCCACCTGCGTGGACGACATCGCCGTGCTGCGGGGTTGTCACACCGACGGCGTGAACCACAGCGCCGGCGTCTGCCAGATGAACACCTGCAGCCCGCTGGGCGGCCGGCCGAGCCTCGGCAGCTGGGTGAGCTACGGCCTGGGCACGGAGAATAAGGACCTGCCGGCGTTCGTCGTCTTGCAGGACGGCAAGAGCAGCGTGGTGAACGGTCCGCGGAACTGGTCCGCCGGCTTCATGCCCGCCGTCCATCAGGGCGTGCGGTTGAAGGAGGTCGGCGACCCGGTGCCGAACCTGTCCACGCCGGAGTCCGTCGGCCGGCTCCGGCAGGAGGGCAAGCTGGACCTGCTGGGCAAACTCAACAAGGACTTCGCCGCCGCTCATCCGGAGCAGTCGGAGCTGGACGCCCGCATCGCCAGCTACGAACTCGCCTTCCGCATGCAGGCCGAGGCCCCCGGGGCGGTGGACCTCTCCGAGGAGACCGCCGAGACCCGGGCGCTGTACGGGATGGACGAGAAGGAGACCGAATCCTTCGGCCGCCTCTGCCTGCTCTCACGCCGGCTGGCGGAGCGGGGCGTGCGGTTCATCCAGCTGTACCACGGCCCCGGCTCGAAATGGGATGCCCACAGCGGCATCGAGGGGAACCACTCCAAGCTCTGCAAGAGCATGGACAAGCCGGTCGCCGGACTGCTGAAGGACCTGAAGCGCCGCGGCCTGTTGGACGAGACGCTGGTCGTGTGGGGCGGCGAGTTCGGCCGCACCCCGATGAGCGAGCAGGGCAACGGCCGCGACCACAACCCGACCGGCTTCACGATGTGGATGGCCGGCGGCGGGGTGAAGGGCGGCCAGACGCTCGGCGCCACCGACGAACTCGGCCTGCGGGCGGTGGAGGACCGACTGCACGTCCACGACCTGCACGCCAGCATCCTCCACCTCCTCGGCCTGGACCGGCTGGACCTGACCTACCAGTACAAAGGCCGCCCGGAACGCCCCACGATCAACGAGGGCAAGTTCTTCCAGAAGCTCGTGGGCTGAGCCTCACGCCTCGGGGTCGACCGAAGGCTCGTCGGCGTTGGGATTGCTGGACCCGCGGTCGGCCTCCGGTTCGTTCGGTTCGCCTGGGGCAGGCTGGCCGCCGGTCTCCGGGGCGTCGTCCGGCGAGACCGCGGCGTAGCGGACGGAACCCCATTTGCCGGCCTGGGCGCTGAACACTCCGAAGCCGCGGTCGGAGGCGACCCGGACGTAACCCTCGCCGACCGCCGGGCCGTCGATCTGTTCCTCCGCCTCGAGCGGGTGCAGCCCGCCGGTGCCGGTGACGCCGCTGTAGGCGTACACGCCGTCCGCGGTGCGGATCGCGGCGACCTGATTCCCGACGATCGGGACGGCGTTCCGGCGATCGCCGATCGGGTGGGAGCCCCATTCGCCCGAGGCCCCGCCGAAGGCGTACGCGGTCCCGCCCGTCACCACCATCGCCACGCCCCCGCCGACGACCGGCCGGAACCGACCGCGGTCCGCCTCGGGCACGGTTGCGGGCAGCGGGACCAGCTCGCCCGCTTCCGCGGACCACCCCCAGACCTGCGAGCCGTCCGGCGAGATCAACACGCCGACGCCCCGGCCCTGCACGAAAGTCTCGCCGGTCGACGATCCGCCGGGGCCGATTCCGAAACCGACGAACCCCTCCGTGCCGTACTCGCCGCCTCCGAACGCACCGCTGCCGCTGCCGAACCCGCCGCCCGGCGGCTGTTCGAGAATGACCTCCACCTCCGGCGGCTGAGGCGCGACGGCGGGCGTGACGAGCAGGGCGGCGGCGAGCGCAAACATCGGAGAGTTCCGAACGGGGGAGGGGAAGGGTTCACTCTACCAATGCAACGTTCGCCGCGGGGGAGGCTCAATCGCCCGGCACGTCGCCGACGGAGACGGTCGCCAGCACGGCGTTCAGCTTGGGGAAGCCGAGCGGCCGCAGTTCGACCATCGGCCGCACCTTCGGCAGGCCGTACAGTTTGCCGACGAACGTGCCGACGGCGTCCGGCTCGCCCTCGACGGTCGCCACCACCCCGCCGACCTTCGGCCGGCCGAACCGTCGCAGGTCCCGCAGCGTCACGTCGCCGGAGGTGAGCAGCTTGAGCAGTTCTGACAGTCCCGACGGATCGAGCGCCGGCGCGTCTTTCAACAGGCCCTTCGCCGCCTCCAGCGGGTTTGTGCCGTCCTGGGCGCGGGCGGCGGGCACGGCGACGGAGGCCGCAGCCCCGGCGAGGGCGGCGGCGGCGTGACGGCGGGTGAGCTCGGGCATCGGTCCGGCGGGCGGTGCGGGGGAGAACGAGAGTCCAACCTGACGGGCGTCGCTCCGCCCCGCTGCCGCGAATCGCCCCGGCCGCGGGTGGGGGCGATGCACTTTTTCCCCGTCGGATTCGAGTAGGGTGATGCGTTCCGCTCCCCCCGATCCGCCCCCGCCGATGCACCGCCGCGAATTGTTCGGAACCGCCGCCGCCCTCGCCCTGCCGGGCGGGCTGGGCTGGGCCGCCGCGGGCAAACCGGCGGCGCCGGGGACTCTGCACGAACCGGCTCGGCAGGTGCCGGTCGCCGGGCATTCGGACGTGCTGATCTGCGGCGGCGGGCCGGCGGGGGTGGCGGCGGCGATCTCCGCGGCCCGGGCTGGGGCGAGCGTGCGGCTGCTCGAACTGCACGGCTGCCTGGGCGGCGTTTGGACCAGCGGGATGCTGTCGTACGTCATCGACGCCGGCAAACCGGGCTTCAACAACGAACTGCTCGCCCGGCTGGAGCGGCTCGACGCCCAGCGGGCCAACGCCCGGCAGTCGGCCCTGCGGAATTACCTCTACGACGTGGAGGCGATGAAGTTCACGCTGGAGGACCTCTGCGACGAACTGGGCATCGACGTCCAACTGCACACCCGCGTCGCCGGGGTGGCGAAGGAGGGCCGGCGGGTCGTCGGGGCGTTCACCGAATCGAAAAGCGGCCGGCAGGCGTGGACGGCGGACGCCTTCGTCGACGCCACCGGCGACGACGACTTCGCCGCCCTCGCCGGCTGCCGCTGGGAATTGGGGCGGGACCTGTCCTCGGAGGAGCCCGGCGAGGGCTGCCCCTGCCAGCCGATGTCGCTGATGGGCGTGATCAGCGGGGAGCCGGAGATGCTGGCGTCCTTCAACACCGGAGACGGCACGGACCGCAAAGCGGCGTTGCTGGCCGAACTGAAGCGGGCCGGAATCACGCCGAGTTACACCAAGCCGACGCTGTGGCACCTCGGCGGCCCGGTCGCGGCGGTCATGCTGAACCACGAATACGGCGTGGACCCGACCGATGCCGCGGCCGTTACCAAGGCCACGCTCAACGCCCGACGGGAGCTGTTCCAACTGGCGACGGCCCTGCGCTCGCTGGGCGGCGGGTGGGCGGAGACCCGGCTGGTGACGACCGCGGAGCAGATCGGCGTCCGCGACGGCCGCCGCATCCGCGGTCGCTATCAGGTGGACGTGAACGACGTCACGGCCGGGGCCCGACACGAGGACGCCGTCTGCCGCTCCGGCTTCTGCGTGGACATTCACGCCCTCACGAAGGAGCAGGGCGACAAGACCGCCTACGGTTCGGGCGGGGTGAAGGCGCAGCCGTTCGATATCCCCCTGCGGGCGCTGGTGGTCGCGGACGTGGACGGTCTGCTGACCGCCGGCCGCTGCCTGAGCGGGGACTTCTTCGCTCACGCCAGCTACCGGGTGACCGGCAACGCCGTGGCGACCGGCGAGGCGGCGGGCGTCGTGGCGGCGGTCGCGTCGCAGCGGTCCGCGGCGCCGCACGAGTTGGAATGGGAGCACGTCGCCGCCCCGCTGTCCGCCGTACGGGCCGAGGCCGAGGCGCTCGCCGCCGGCTGACAATCTTGGAGCGTCAGGCCTCCTGCGGGGACCGGCTGCCGCGCCGGGCCAGATCGGCGACGATGCGGACCCGTTCTTCCGGCTCGAACGCCTTGGCGAGGTGGCGTCGCACCCGACTTCCGGGCCGCGGGCGCGGTCCTCGGTCATCGCCCCGGCGGGGGACGCTGAGGACATCCCGGCCGCGGGCGCCCGGGCCGGCAAAACCGGGGACGCCGCATCTCCCTCGCACGCCGGCGATCGACGACCCCGCCCGGGCGACCGCGGCCCCGCCCGGTTCTATACTCCCGCCTGCGCTCCGCCCCCCTCCGCCGCAGGCCCCGTGTCCGAGACCGTCGAGAACCGCTGGATCTGGCCGTTCGAGTTGCTCGAACGGATCGGGCAGGGCGGGATGGGGGAGGTCTGGAAGGCCCGCTTCGTCAAGAACGACCGGATCGTCGCGGTCAAACTGCTGCCCTCGGACGTCACCGACGAAACCGTCCTCGCCCGGTTTGAGCGGGAGGTCGGCCTGCTGCGGGACATGCGGCACCCGCACATCGTGCACACCTTCGGCGGGACGACCGACGGGCCCCGTTCGTCCGGACAGGGGGGCCCCGGCAAGTCGCCGAACCGTCGCTTCTACGCGATGGAGTACCTCACCGGGGGCACCCTGCAGGACGTGCTGGAACGCGACGGCCGGCTCCCGCCGGAGACCGTCGTGCGGTACGCCAAGCAGATCTGCGCCGCGCTGGCGTTCGCCCACGACCGCGGGGTGATCCACCGGGACCTCAAACCCGGAAACTTCCTGCTGGCCGAGGACGGCACGCTGAAGCTGGCGGACTTCGGCCTCGCCGCGGTCCGCGAGGGCAACAAGCTGACCGCGGAGGGCCGCACGATGGGCACCTTCCGCTACATGGCGCCGGAGCAGATCCGCGGTCGCCCCCCGGCCTGCCCGCAGACGGACCTGTACGCGCTGGGCGTGGTCCTGTTCGAGCTGCTGACCGGCGCCCCGCCGTTCACCGGGGAGACGCCCGCCGAAACCCTTCAGATGCACCTCAAGCGGCCGGCTCCGCGGGTCGTCTCCCGGGAGCCGCACTGCCCCCCCGGGCTGGACGCGCTGGTGGCGGACCTGATGCAGAAACGCATCGAGGACCGCCCGGCGTCCGCGACGGAGGTGGGCGAACGGCTGGTCCAGCTGGACGAGCAGGTCGCCCTGCGTCAGCGGACGCCGGCGATGACGCTGGACCTCCCCCCGGTCCGCGCCGGGGAGCCGCAGGTTTCCGACGACGACCTCACCGTCGCCCCCCCGCCGCGAACCGTCGCCGCCCCCGCCGACGGGATCAAATGGACCGCCGCCGGGGCCCTGGCCGTCTGCGGTCTGCTCCTGCCGGCCGCGGCGCTCTGGCAGGCGGGCGACGCGGCCCTCGAACGGGCGGAGGCCCGCTGGATCGAGGGCCTTCGCAGCGACGATCCGCAGCGGCGCGTCGCCGCCGCCGTCACGCTGGGGCAACTCGGCGAGGACGGTTCCGCGAACTACGACGCGCTGGTCGAGGCGTTGGAGAGCGAGGACGTCGCCGTCCGGGCCGCCGCGGCGACCGCCCTGGCCGCGTTCCCCACGTACCGGGGGGAGCTGGATTCCATCCTCAACAAGGTGCAGAAGACCGACGCGGAGGAACGCGTGCGGCAGGCGGCCCAGGCCACCCGCCGCACGTTGGAGGGGGAGCCCGAGCCGGTCGGCGGCCGCGGCTCGACGCTGTGGGCCTGGGCGGCCTCCCTGGGCCTGCTGCTCGCCGCGGGATTCGTCGCGTTCAGAACCTGAGTCCGTCCGGGGCGTCCGCACCCGGCGGGCGCGTCGCTATCCTTCCGCCTCGCTTCTTTCTTCGCACCGCTCCGCCTGCATGCCCGCCGCCCGGATTATTCCCTGCCTCGACGTGCACGGCGGACGGGTGGTGAAGGGGGTGAATTTCGTCAACCTGCGCGACGCCGGCGACCCGGTCGACGTGGCCCGCCGCTACGAGCAGGACGGCGCCGACGAGTTGGTGTTCCTCGACATCACCGCCAGTCACGAGGGCCGCGGCACGATCCTGGACGTGGTCCGCCGCACCGCCGACGAGGTCCACATGCCCCTCACAGTCGGCGGCGGCGTCCGCACCTGCGAGGACGTGCGGGCCCTGCTCAACGCCGGGGCGGATAAGGTGAGCGTTAACAGCGCCGCCGTCCGCGACCCGGACTTCATCAGCGAGGCCTCCAAGCGCTTCGGCGCCCAGTGCATTGTGGTGAACATCGACCCGCGAAGGGTGCTTTGGAATGACGAATGTCGAATGACGAATGACGAAACCGGCCGGCCGATTCCGGAACGCCTGCGACTCGTCGAGCGCCCCGCCCCCACGCAGCCCGGGTTCCGCGAGCGGTGGGAAGAAACCGTTCGTCATTCGTCATTCGACATTCCTCATTCCTGCGCCTGGGACGTCCACATCAACGGCGGCCGTTTGCCGACCGGCCTGGACGCCGTCGCCTGGGCGAAGGAGATGGCCGACCGCGGCGCCGGCGAGATCGTGCTGACCAGCATGGACGCCGACGGCACCCAGACCGGCTACGACCTGGAGATCACCCGGGCGGTCAGCGAGGCGGTGGGCATCCCGCTGGTCGCCAGCGGCGGCGCCGGCTCGCCCGCCGACCTGTTCGACGCGCTGACTGAAGGCCGGGCCGACGCGGTCCTCGCCGCCAGCATCTTCCACGACGGCACCCACCCCGTCCCGCACTGCAAAGCGGCCCTGGCCCGCCGGGGCGTGAACGTGCGGGTGGTGGCCTGATGACCGGCGGACGCCGACCGCCGCGGTGGATCGTCGACCCAGACGTGCTGCCCGTCGGCGACCCGCTGCCGTCGGCGGTGCGGGCGGCCGGCGGGGCGGTCGCGCTCTGCGATTCGTCCGATCCGGAGGATCTGGACCGCGTGGCCGGGTGTGGGTCGGCGGTGTTTCGCGGCTCGGTAGAGGCCGCCGCGGCGTGGACCGCGGCCGGCGCCCCGATTGGGGTCTGGGCGAACTTTCCGGCCCTGCGGTTCGAGGAGTATTCGGGGCCGCTGAGGCCATGGTTGCTCAATGCAGACCCGGTGCGGCTCACGCTCGCGGAACTAGCCGACCGTCGGGATGCGGTGTTGGACCGCGTTGGGGTGGACGGCCGGGCGTTCGTCCGACCGGACGCCGCGTCGAAGCCGTTCGCCGGCACGCAGCTGCGAGCCGCGACCTGGCAAGCCGACGTCGAGCGGCTCGCATTTTACGACGTGGCCCCCGCCGAACCTGTATTGGCATGTCGACCGCGGCGGGTGGAGTGCGAATGGCGGGCGGTGATCGCCGCGGGGGCGGTCGTCGCCGGGTGCCTGTACCGGAAAGCCGTCGGCCCGCGGGTCGAGCCGGGGCTGCCTGAACCGGTGCGGCGGTTGGCAGAGAAGGCCGCGGCGAGCGGCTACGCCCCCGACTCGCTGTGGTGCCTAGACCTGTGCGAGAGCGGCGGCGATCTGTTCGTGCTGGAGGTCGGGGCGTTCGCCTGTGCGAGTCTGTACGGTTGCGACCGTGGGGCGGTTGTCGCTGCGGCACACGCGGCCTTGGCGGCCGAGCCCGTTCCCCTCTCCCGTTGAAATGCGTTCGAGGCGGTGCGGTTCCGGGCCGCGGGCGCCCCCGTTCGTCGACTCCCGCAGAGCCTCTGTCCATGAGCCAACTGCCCCGCCCGCACCTCGCCGCGGTCTCCGCGATCGCTGCCCTGTCCGTCAGTCTTTGGCCAGTCCCGGGCGGTGCCGGAATGCCGACGGGAGAGAACGGCCCCACCCCCGCGGCCCCGCCCGCCCCACTCCGGCAGGTCGAACGCCTCGACCGCGGGTTGGTCATGGTCCCGCAGGACGACGGCGGGGCGTTCCTCAGTTGGCGGATGCTGGGCCGCGATCCGGAGGCCGTCCGTTTTCACCTGTACCGCACCGTTGGCGACGGGCCGGAGACGCGGGTGAACGAAGAACCGCTGCACGATACGTGGTTCGTTGACGACGGCTGGGACCCCGCCGCGGAGACGGCTTGGCGGGTGGAGGCCGTGGGCGAGAGGCTGGACGACGACCTCGGCGGGACGTTCCGGCGGGCGGCGGGCGAACCGGTCGTGCCGTACCTCAGCGTGCCGCTGGAGCCGCCGGCGGGCGGGGAGCGGGGCGGGCGGCCGTTCTCTTACACGGCGAACGACGCCGCGGTCGCCGATCTGGACGGCGACGGGGACTACGAGATCGTCCTGCGGTGGGAGCCGACGAACACCCGCGGCGGCGGCGGCGGCGCCCGCCGCGGCGGCACCGGGCCGGTGCTGATCGACGCCCTCACCCTCGAAGGCGAACGCCTCTGGCGGGTCGACCTGGGGCCGAACGTCGCCGCCTCCGCCCACATCACCCAACTGACGGCCTACGATCTCGACGGCGACGGCCGCGGCGAGGTCGTGCTGAAAACCGCCGACGGCACGGTCGACGGCCAGGGCGAGACGCTGGGCGACCCGGACGCCGACCACCGCGACCGCGGCGGTTCGATCCTCCGCGGGCCGGAGTTCCTCACCGTCTTCGACGGCCGCACCGGGGCGGCGCTGGCTTCCGAGCCGTTCGTCCCCCAACGCCACCCGGAGACCGACAGCCCCACCCGCGACCAGATTTGGGACGTGTGGGGCGACGACTACGGCAACCGCATGGACCGCTTCGCCGCCTGCGTGGCCTACCTCGACGGGGAGCGGCCGCACCTCGTCACCGGCCGCGGGTACTACCACGGCCGCGGCGGCCGCGGCGGGCGGACCGTCGTCGCCGCCTGGACCTGGCGCGACGGCCGGCTGGGCAACGAGTGGGTCTTCGACACCCTCGGCCGCCCGGAGTTGGCGGGCTACGTGGGGCAGGGGAACCATCAGGTCTCCGTCGCCGATCTGGACGGCGACGGCCGGGACGAGATCGTCTACGGCGCCTGCGCGATCGACGACGACGGGACCGGCCTCTACACCACCGGTCTCGGTCACGGCGACGCCCTGCACGTGACCGACATGGACCCGGACCGGCCCGGGCTGGAGGTGTTCGACATCCACGAGGGCCGCTCCCACGACGCCGGCATGGAGTTCCGGGCCGCGGACGGTTCGGCGATCTGGAAGAAGTTCCCCCACCGGGACGTCGGCCGCGGCGTCGCCTTCGACGTCGACCCGGCCTCCCCCGGCTTCGAGTTCTGGAGCTCCGGCGGCCCCGGCGTGTACGACGTCCGCGGCGACATGATCCATCCCCGCAAACCCCGCTGGACGAACATGGGCCTCTGGTGGGACGGCGACCTGACCCGGGAACTGCTCGACGGGACCATCGTCGACAAATGGAACCCGGAGACCGGCAAAGAGATCCGCCTCCTGACCGGCTACCGGGAGCCGTACGACGGCGCCGCCAACAACGGGACGAAGGCCAACCCCTGTCTGGCCGCGGACGTGCTCGGCGACTGGCGGGAGGAGCTGATCCTGCGGTCGCGGGACAACACGCGGTTGATGATCCTCGTCAGCACAATCCCGACGCCCCACCGCCTGCGGACGCTGATGCACGACCCGCATTACCGGGTGTCGGTCGACTGGCAGAACGTGGGCTATAACCAGCCCGCCCACCCAGGCTTCTACCTCGGCGCCGGCATGCCGCTGCCCCAACCGCCGTACGCGGTGAAATACGTCCGCCCCTGAGCCCCGACCGTCAGGGAGGGGCCTTTCACAGCGGTCCGCGTCTCTCTCGCAAGTGTCCGGTCCGCGGTCACGCACGGCGGTCGTGGCCGGGCGAACGGCCCCTCCCTCACGGTCGGGGCTCATTGATCGCTACAGATTGCAGATCGGCGGCGGGTCCAGCGGGTCGCCCTGGCCTTCGACGACGTACTCGATCACCCGCCGTAGCGAGGCTTGAGTCGATACGTATTTCGTGCTGCCGTGCCGGGACCAGACCTTGCCTTCCGGCCCGACCCGTCCGGCCTCCCGCAATCCGCGGGTGGCGTAAGATTTGAAGTCGTTGAGAACCCGCTCCGGCGTGGTCCCGTCGGCGACGACCACGGCGTGCAGGTGGGTGGTCCGGACGTGCAGCGCCGTCAGCGACCACCCGCGATACGCGCACACGGCTGCGATCTTCTCCTGTACGCAACGTCTTTCCGCGGCGCCGAAGGACATCGCCGGCTGCGTCATCAGGCTCCGCTCAAAGCGGGCGCGGGCGTCGTTCCGGCGGTACGTCGGCGTTCCCGGGACTGCGTGTTCGGCGTCGACGGAGCCTTCGCTATCCCCGTGCAGCCGCGAGCCGTAGGTGTGAGCGGTGAGGAAGTAGGCGAGCGTTTCGGCCATCAAGCCACGTTCGAAACGCTTCGCCTGATTCGCAAGCCAGACTGAGCCCCGACCGTCAGGGAGGGGCCGTTCTCGCGGTTGGCCCACCGCTGATCGTCATGTCGCCCGGTCCGCAGCCACGCACAGCAGTCGCGGCCGGGTGAGCGGTTTCTCCCTCACGGTCGGGGCTCCGAGCGATTTAGGATTCCTCCCCCGGCAGGCCCGGCAGGGCGCTGCCGTGTTTCAGCAGGGCCCAGCGGACGACCGCGGCGGCCTGGGCCCGGGTGGCGTCGCGGAGGTAGTCGCCGGTGACGGGGATCGACAGGTGCGGGGTGAGGGCGCAGACCTTCCGCGGTTCGCCCACGCCCTCCTGCCGGTGGCCGGGGCGAATCACGTTCCCGCTGATCCAGACCGCCTGCACCTCCGCCGCCTCGGCCCGCCAGGTGACGCCGAATGGGCCGACGTGCCAGCGGGAGACGATCTCCGCCGGGGGCTTCGGCTGAAACGGGTCCGCTCCGGCCGGGGTGCCGATCGTTACCGTCACCCGCCCCAGCCCCGCCCAGACGCCGTAGATCAGCGGCACGACGGTGAACAACGCCGCCGGGGCCGCGGCCAATCCCAATTGGAACCACAGCGGCAGGCCCCCCATCAGCCCGGCCGCCCCCAAGCAGCCCAGCGTCAGCGTGCCGACGACCCCGAAGCCGATCAGCACCATCCCCGTCGCCAGCCGGTCGCCCCAGCGTTCGTAGGCGGGGGTGCGAATCACCGTGCGGGCGCCCACCTCGTCCGACTCCTCCGTCACCCGCAGACGACCGCGGCGGGTTTCGGCCCGCAACGCCTCCGGGCTCATCGCCCGTCGCACCGCCCAGCCGCCCCGGAGCACGGCCCGGACTTCCGGGTCGAAGGTCGCCCTGACCACCACCGCCGGCGCCGTGGGGGAGAGCAGCCGGGCGTTGAGCAGATCGAGCAACCGCCGCTCCTCCTCCGGGGGCAGGGCGGCGGCGACGGTGCGGCCGGGGCCGCCGGCGAAGATCCGCACCGTCCGCACCGCCCCGCCGGGCCACCACCAGGCGCCGCGGCGGCGGGCGGTGGCGTGGTCGGTCGGGCCGCGGCGGTCGCGGGTGATGCGAGCCTTACTGCCGATCCAAGGCAGCGCCCAGCGGGTGCGGACGACCACCGAGGAGTCGTCCACGAGGATCAGCGTCCGCGTGAAGGCCCGCTTCGCCCAGGCCCACAGGAAGGGCGCCGCGACCGCCAGCCCGCCGGCGCTCATCAGGGCGAGGCCGACGATCGCCCGGCCGTTCCAGGCGTTGGGGTTCTGCGTCCAGACCGCCAGCACGAGGCTCAGCACGAACCCGTTGAGCACCACCGCGAACACCCCCGCCCGGGCCGTCCGCAGCGGCCCGGCGGCGGCGACCGCGACGATCAGCCGCCCGCCGTTCTCGCCGTCGTCCCGGCGCTCCGCGGACAGCACGCCGCCCGGACCGGCCTCGCGACCGGATCCATCCTCCACGACGGCCACCCGCTCCCCGCCGATCACCGGTCGTTCGCTCGGCGGGGGGACGGGACGGACACGGCCGGGCGGGGCGGGCGGGCGGGCGACGGACGGGACCGATTGTACCGCCCAACCGGGCCGGGATCGGCCGACGCGTCGACGCGGCGCCCGGACGGGCCGGCCGTCGCCCCTCGTTAGCGCCGATGGGCGGCGGTAAACTGAGGCCCCGTCGCCCGCGTCCCTCGGCCCCTCCGGCCACGGCCGCTTCGGCCCCGTTCCGGCCCTTCGGCCCGCTTTCCCGTCGCCCCGACCGCGAGACCCGACCCGTGCTAGCCCACGAGTGGACTGAATCGACCTTCAAGCAGGGCGCCCCGCTGGAGATCGACCGGATCTTCAAAGCGGCGATCAAGCTGAATTGCAGCGACATCCACCTGCAGGTCGGGCGTCCGCCGGTGTTCCGCATCCGGGGCACGCTGCGGGAACTCGATCAGCCGCCCATCACCGAGGAGGGCATGATCGACCTGCTGTTCCCGATGATGGACCAGCGGAACCTGGACATCTTCCACCGGGACGGCGGGGCGGACTTCGCCAAGATCATGGATCTGGACGGGGACAGTTGGCGGTTCCGCGTGAACCTGCTCACCCAGATGGGCAAAGTCGGCATGGTGGCCCGGCGGATCGAGCGATTCATTCCGGACTTCGAAAAGCTCAACCTCCCCCCGGTGATGGAGAGCCTCTGTAAGTTCGACCAGGGCATGGTCCTGCTGGCGGGCGTCACCGGGTCCGGTAAGTCGACGACGATCGCGTCGATGTTGAACTGGGTGAACCACAACATGAGGAAGCACATCCTCACGATCGAAGACCCGATCGAATATATCTACGAGGCGGAGAAGTGCCTGATTAATCAGCGGGAGATCGGGCAGGACGTGATCGACTTCGAAGTCGCGATGAAGCACGCGGTGCGGGAAGACCCGGACATCATGCTGGTGGGCGAGCTTCGCGACCGCGAAACCTTCGAGACCGCCATCCACGCCGCCGAGACCGGCCACCTCGTCTTCGGCACGATTCACGCCAGCACGGCGCCGTCCACGATCGGCCGTATTCTCGACCTGTTCCCGCAGGACATGCACGCGGCGATCCGCAGCTCGATGGTCTTCAATATGAAGGCCATCGTCGCCCAGAAACTGCTGCCGACGATCCTCGAAGGCGAGGACGACCCGAAGCGGGTGCCGATCGTGGAGATCATGACCTTCAATCCCACGATCCGGAAACTGATCATGGAGGAGAAGGACGAGAAGTTGGCCCAGGCGATTTCGCTGGGCAAACAGGAGGGCATGCAGAAGTTCAACGACTCTCTGCAGTACTTCGTGGAGAAGGACTTCATCTCCCGCGCGGTCGCCTTCGAGGTCAGCCCGAACGCCGAAGAATTGAAGATGGCCCTGAAGGGCATCAACGTGAAGGGCTCCTCGATCCTGTGACGGACCACGCCCCGGATCACGGCCGCCGCGACTCCGCGGCGGCCGTGCGGCGGGCGTTCGAGGATCGATTGCACGTCGCGCTGCGAACCCGTCGACGCGGCCGCGTGTCCGCGGCGAGAAAATGACGGTTTTCTTCACGGCCGACACGCACTTCGGCCACGCCAATATCGTTAAGCACTGCGACCGCCCGTTTGAGGACGTCGCCGCGATGGACGAGGTGCTCATTCGCAATTGGAACGCCGTCGTCGGGCCGCGGGACGTGGTGTATCACCTCGGCGACTTCGCCTTCCGGGCGCGGCGGGCGCCGCGGGAGTACCTCGCCCGGCTCCACGGGACCGTGCACCTGATCCGGGGCAACCACGACGCGGAGACGCTGAAGGACTGCCCGGACGCCTTCGCCAGCCTGTCCGACTTGAAGGAGATCAAGGTCGACAGGCAGCGGATCACCCTTTGTCACTACGCGATGCGGACGTGGAACAAGTCCCACCGCGGGGCGTGGCACCTTTACGGGCACACCCACGGCAACTTGCCGGACGATCCGGAGAGCCTGTCGCTGGACGTGGGCGTGGACTGCCACGCCTTTGCCCCGGTTCCGTTCGAGCGGGTCGCTGAATTGATGGCCGCGAAGACCCCGCCGTCCTGAGCGACGCCGGCCGGCGCGCCGGCAGCGTTGAGTGAAGCTTCCCGGGCGCCGCCTGTCAGTTGCGGAGCTCGACCGAGACCCGGACCGTCGGTCGGGGCGCGTGGGGGGATCGTTCCGTTACAGCGGAGAACGCCTGCGTGACGGGGCGGGCGACCGCGACTAGGCTGCGGACGCTCGCCGCTTGCTTTCCGTGATCTGACCTCTCCCCGGACTGCCGTGACGCCCGACCCGAACGCCCCGGCCGCCCCCGTCGCCGGTTCGCCGCCCGAGGGCGCCGTTTCCGGGGGGCCCGGGGCGAACGTCGCCCCGGCATCGTCGGCGGGCGGGCCGCCCCAGTGGACCCGGCTGCCGATCTTCCTGACCGCCGCCGCCGTCGCGGCGTCGCTCTCCCTGCTGTCGGCCCGGACGATTCAGCACGAAATCTTCTTGCGGACGCCCGTCTACCTCGCCCCCCGCGGGGGGACGGAGGAACAGCGACTGCGGGAACAGGACTCGGTCCGCCGCCGGGACCTGCGGATGGACGCTTCGGCGTTGGCTGCGGCGGCGGCCCTGACGGCTGGATTGCTGGGGATCGCCGGCGGTCTCTGCCCCCCGCCGGCCGG
>NZ_JBINJD010000003.1:0-74500 GCF_043951915.1 Alienimonas sp. DA493
GGTGGGCGGCAGAGAGGACGTCGCCGGAAAGGTCACTCCTTCCGCCAGCGTGCCGCTGCGGACGGGCACCCAGTCCCCCGCGGCGGAGGCCGCAGCGCCAGTCGCTGCGGCGCCCGCCAGACCGGCTCCGCTCCCGACCGCCCCGACGACGGCCGTCTCGCGCTCCGCGGGGACGACAACCCATCGCTCGCCGTTCGCCTCGGCCCGGAACTCGTAGGGCACGCCCTCCTGCACCGCGTCCAAACGGGCGCGGGCCAGGTCGCTTCGGACGGCCTCGGCGCTGGATCGCAGGGCGTAGTCGCCGAAGAACCGCAACGCCGAGGGCGCCACCACCGCCGCCAGCACGGCGAGCACCGTGAGGACCAGCAGAATCTCCACGAGGGTGAACCCGCGCGGCGCCCGTAGGAACGGACGCGCATGGGCCGGCTCGGGATAGCGGCGGGGGGCGGTCGACCGTCTCACGTGCCGACGGTGGACCAGTTGTTGACGTCGTCGCCGCTGCCGTCCTCGTTCACGCCGTTCGGGCCGGCGCTCCAGATGTCCGGCTTGGTGCTGATCGTCTGGTGCGTGGCCGGGAACTGGTAGAACAGCGGCTGGTCCCAGCCGTCCTTGGGCTGCTCGTCGATGTACGGGTCGACCTGCCGGCCGTCGATCGGCTCCGGCGCCATCAGCATCTGATTGACCTCTTGGGCGGAGCCCTGCGGCGGGCGGCCGTTGTGGTCGATCGCGTACTGCTCGATGGCGCTCTGGTAGTTGGAGATCGCCACGCGGGTGGCGCTGATGTTCGCCTTCTGCTGCGAACCGAGCAGGTTCGGCACGACCAGGGCGGCGATCACCCCGAGGATGGCCAGCACCAACAGGACTTCGACCAGCGTGAAGCCCGCCCGACGGCGGGCGGAGCGGAGGACGGGGCGGTCGGACACGGGAAGGGAACGCATGGGAGGCAAGCTCAGCGGAATTGATGCGGGGCTTCTGGAGGAAACCCCGGCGGGGAACGCAGGTTTCGGGAGACCGCCGCGGGTGCGACATTCTCCCGGCGATCGGTCGCGGTCGGGGGATTGTTCGCGGTCGGCGGGGCGAAGTCAGCCGGGGGCGGGGATCATGCGATGCCGCTGCTCTTGAGGATGGGCAGCATCAGGGCGATACAGAGGAACAGGATCGCCCCGGCCATGACGGTCAGCATGATGGGCTCCAGCAGGCGGACGAACAGGTCGAGCTGGCGGGCGGTGTTCCGCTCGGTGGCGTCGGCGATGTCGATGAGGACCTGTTCCAAATTGTTCGCCTCCTCGCCGACGGCGATCATCTCCGTGACCTCTTCCGGAAACTGCCCGGAGGAGGCCAGCGGTCCGGCGATGCTGCGGCCGGCGGTAATACTCTCGGAGGCCTGCTCGATCGCCGCCGACAGCACCCGGTTGCCGGTGGCGTCCTTGGCGATCCGCAGGCTCTGCAGAATCGGTACGCCGTTGTGCAGCAGGGTGCCGAGGATTCGGCAGAACCGGGCGATCGCCAGGCTGCGGGCGATCGGGCCGAAGCCGACCTCCTTCTTCCCCACCTTCACCCCGAACAGTCGCACCCGGTCCCACTTCAGCCGCCCCTCCTCCGTCTCGCGGACGTAGCGGACGAGGAAGTACAGCCCCGCGGCCAGCGCGGCGACGATCACCACGGCCCACTGGCTGCGGAGGACGTCGCTGGCGGACATCAGCAGACTGGTCGCCGCGGGCAGTTCGCCGCTCTCGGCCATCCGCTCGAAGATCGGGGCGAAGTTGGGCACGAAGAAGGTGACCATCGCGATCACGATGGCGCTGCCCATCACCATCAAAAACAGCGGGTAGACCATCGCCCCGACGACCCGCCCGCGGAGTTCCTGCTGGTGCTCGGTGAAGGCCGCGATCCGCTTGAGCACGTCCTCGAGGAAGCCGCCCTCCTCGCCGGCCGTGATCATGCTGACGGCCAACTCGCTGAACGCCTTGGGGTGCCGCCGCATGGCGTCGGCGAGGCGGTTGCCGTCGGCAACCTCCGTTCGCACGTCCTCCAACACGGCCTGCAAGGCGGGGGCCGGGCTCTTGCGCTCCAGCAGTTCGAGACTGCGGAGCAGCGGCACCCCGCTCTTCAGCAGGTCGGAGAGCTGCGAGTAGAACGCCGCGAGGTGCTTGCCCCCCACCCGCTTCGTCCCGGCCTTCGCCTTGGAGCGGGCGGCGTCGTCCAGTTCGACCGACAGCGGAAACAGCCCCCGCCCGGCCAGCGTGGTCAGCGCGTCCCGCTCCCCCGCGGCGGAGATCGTGCCGGTCAGCGAGGCGCCGGAGGCGTCCCGGGCGGTGTAGGCGAAGTCAGGCAAGGGGATTTCGGATGTGGGAAGTCGGATGTCGGATGTGCAGCGGGAATCTTCTCAGGAAGGGGGATTCGGATGGGGCGCGGTGGGCCGTCCGTCCGCCGTTTGTTCAGCAGAGGAGCCAAACGACACATCCCACATCCGAAATTCGCAATCCGACATCAGTCCATGTCCCCCTTGGTGACCCGCACAACCTCCTCCAGACTCGTTTCGCCGCTGAGGCAGCGTTGCCAGCCGCTGTCGCGGAGGGTGGTCATGCCGTTCTTGCGGCCGTGGCGGCGGATCGCGTCGGTCGGGGCGTTTTCGGAGACCATCTGCCGTAGCTCGTCGTCGGAGATGAGCAGTTCGAAGATGCCCGTTCGGCCGCGGTAGCCGGTCTCCCCGCAGGCCCGACAGCCGACCGCCTTCCACAGCGTCGCCGGCGGTTCGCCCTTGATGCCGGGCGGCAGGTCGCGGGGATCGAAGTCGTATTCCCGTTTGCAGTCCGGGCAGAGCTTCCGCACCAGCCGCTGGGCGAGGATCGCCTCGACCGTGCTGGCGACGAGGTAGCTTTCCACGCCCATGTCGATCAGACGGGTGAACGATCCGGGGGCGTCGTTGGTGTGCAGCGTGCTGAACACGAGGTGGCCGGTGAGGCTCGCTTGGATTGCCGCCTGGGCCGTCTCGCCGTCCCGGATTTCGCCGATCAGCACCACGTCCGGGTCGTGCCGGAGGATGCTGCGGAGCCCGGCGGCGAACGTCAGCCCAACCTTAGAATGCACCTGAATCTGGCTGATGCCCTCGGATTGGTACTCGACCGGGTCCTCGACGGTGATGACCTTCACCTCCGGGGACTTGATCTCGTTCAGGGCCGAGTACAGCGTCGACGACTTACCGGAGCCCGTCGGGCCGGTGACGAGGATGATGCCGTTCGGCTGGGCGCACGCCTGCCGGAAGGGCTCGATCACGTTCGGCGGCATGCCCACGTTTTTCAGGTCGAACGTCATGCGGCTCTTGTCGAGCAGACGCATGACAATGCCCTCGCCGTGGATCATGGGGATGATCGAGACGCGAACGTCGATCTCCCGGCCCTTCACCCGCAGCTGGATGCGGCCGTCCTGGGGGCGGCGTTTCTCGGCGATGTTCAGCCGCGACATGATCTTCAGCCGGGTGATCATCGCGTTCTGAAAGTGCGTGATCTCCGGCGGCATCGGCTGGATGCGCAGCACCCCGTCGATCCGGAAGCGGATCGTCAGCCCCCGCTCGCCCGGCTCGACGTGGATGTCGGAGGCGCCCTTGTCCAGCGCCTCGACCAGCAGTTCGTTGACCAGCTTGATCACGCTGGCGGCCTGGGCCTCCTCGGCCTCCTCGCCGAGGTCCTCGCCCAACTCCTCCAGCAGTTCGACCCCCTCCTCCTCCCGCCGAGCGACCAGGGCGCTGACGGTGTCGCCGCCGACGCCGAGGTGCGCCTTGATGAGCCCCGCGATGTCCTCCCGGCGGGCGAGCGCCGGGATCAGGCTGAGGCCGGAGAGGGAGCTGAGTTCGTCCAGCCCCTCCAAGTCGAACGGATCGCTGGTGGCGACCACCACCCGCCCGTTCTGCTCGTACAGCGGGAGGAGCGTGTGGCGGAAGATCGGGGCGGCCGGAAAGCGTTCCAGCAGGCCCTCCTCGATCTCGAAATCCTTCAGATCGATGAACGGGTAGCCCAGTTCGTCCCCGATGGCCGCGAGCGCGGCCTGTTCGGAGACCATGCCGAGATCCACCGCGGCTTGATCGACCCGCCGGCCGTTGCGGCCGGCCCGGGCGGCTTCGAGCTGATCGGCGGTGAGAAGCCCGCGCCGGGCGAGCATGGCGCCAAGGTCCATTTCACCGCCCCCCGCGTCCGCCGCGGCCCCGGCCGCCGCCCCCGCCGCGTCCGCCGCCGTCGTCGTCACCTCCGCGACCGCCGAAGCCCCCGCGGCCGCCGCCGTCGCCTCCGCCGCCGCCGCGGTTCCGCATGAGCTGCTGGAACATCAGCGCCCGCGCGGCGGCGTCGCCGCCCCGGGCGTTATCGTCGGAGCTGGACGAGGAGGAAGAGGACGACGACCCGCCGCCGGTCGACCGAGGCGACCGCACCACCGAGCCGCCGCCGCTGCTGACGCGGGGCATCATCGAGCTGAGGGCGGCCGTCACGCTGCTGGGGTTGGCGTCGCGAAGCGTCATGAACTGCACTCCGCGTTCGGCGTCCTTGGCGGCGTCGTCGAGGTCCTGCACGAGGTCCTCGACCTGCTGGAACAGGCTTTCCGGGGCGGAGACGACCAACCGGCTGGTCCGGGTGTCCACGCCGATCGACAGCTGCACCGCCGCGGCGTCCGGACCGCCGGCCATCCCGCCCATCAGCATCGCCAGCGGATTATCGCCGCCGCCGCCGCCCCGCCCGCCGCGGCTTCGTGAGGCCATCTGGGCGGCCATGCCGTCGGCGGTCTGTTCCTTGAAGACTTCGCGAACGATCTCGGCCACCTCGTTTACGTCCGCGTATTGCACGGGGATCGTGCGGGGCAGGCGTTCGCGGGCGTTGTCCGGCCGGCTGTCGGCGTCCAGCACGGTGAGCAACTGCTCCACTTGCCGCACCCCCTCCCGCGGACCCTGCACGTAGAGGGCGTTCGCCCGCACGTCCGGGACGATCTTCAGCGAGGTCACGCCCCCGAGCGAACTGACGCCGGCGACATCCATTAGACTGCCGCCGAACTCCGACAGCCCGGAGGCCATCGTGCCCATCATCGAGCCGTCGCTGCTCGTCCCGGCGACGCTGGCGGAGGGGATCAGCTGTTCGAGCGTCTCCGCGGTCGTCGTGGCGTCCGCGTTGACGAGGTAGAAGACGTTCCAGCCGTTATCCGGCGGAATCAGGGCGCCGAGGCGGGCGACCAGGTCCTCCAATTCGTTCAACTTCTCCTCGTTTTCCGAATAGAGCACGAGCTGACCGTCCAGCACCGTCATCGTGACCGGGGCGTTCGGATCACTCGCGGTGGGGGATTCGTCGGAGGCGTTCCCGGCCGCCGCTTCCAGGGCGTCCTCCAGGGATCCAGTCGGCTCGGCCGCCGACGCGTTCGAATCGGCCGGCTGCGGTTCGGCCGGGGCTTCGGCGGGCGGCGGGACGGCGGGGTCTTCCTGCGGGAGCGAGAAGTTAGGGCCGCCGAGGACGCGGAAGGGGTCGTCCAACCGGGCCTCCGTCTGCGGGGCGCCCTCGTCCTCCTCCTGCGTCCGGGACGCCGGGGCGCCGCGGCGGTCGACCGCGTTGGGCGCCGCGGGGGTGACGATGCGGATCGGCGAGGGATCGCGGACCTCCCACATCTGGCGGAGCAGCGGGATCATCCGGTCCGGGTCGCGGCCGCCCAGCGAGAGGGTCCGCAACGTCCCGCCGGCGGCCCGCTGGCCGGTGCCGTCCTCGCCCAGTTGCAGAAGGAGTTGCTTGATCTCGGACACCTGATCCGGCGAGGCCCGCACCAGCAGGCGCCGGCCCAGCGGGTCCGGCTCCACAACCGGGGCGTTCTCGCCCTCGGTAATAAACATGTTGTTGAGGGTCAGCGTGACGCTGAGCGGGTCGAGCCGCGACAGCGGGATGACCACCGACTGCGTCTCCGCCCGCACGTTGCCGTCGATCTGCTCGATGATCTCCGCGATCCGCTCCTGCTGGCCCGGGGCCGCGTTGACGTGCACGGCTCGGCCGCGGTCGTCCTCGTTCACCATCGCGTCCGGGAACAGGCCGACGATCGTGTCGCGCACGTCGTCGGGATCGGCGGACTGCAGCGCGTAGGAGCGGAACACCGGCCGGCTGGAGGCGTAGGCGATCGGGTTGCCGTCCGCGTCCTCGGACACGTCCACCGCCTTCAGAATCTCTTTCACCAGCAGGATCTGCTCCGGCCGGGCGGTGACCAGCAGGGTCTGCGTCCGCTCGTCGGCGGCGACGGAGATCTCCTCGTCGTCGTTGTTGTTGCCGCCCCGACGGCGGGGGTCGCGACTGTTATTCGTCTCGATCCCGAGTTGCGTCCGCACGGCCATCGCCGCGTCGTACGCGTCGAGGTGCTTGAGGGGGATCTGCTCGAAGACGATCTCCTGACCAAGTTCCCCCAACAGGGCGGCGATCCGGCGGACGTTCCCGCCGATGTCCCGCACCACGACGCTGTTCATCGCCGTCAGCGACGCCGCGGTCCCCTGCGGGCCGAGGAACGGTTCGATCTCCTGCACCGCGGTCTTGGCGTCGCCCGCCTGCAGGGGAATCACGACCCGGACCAGTTCGTTGTCGCCGCGGTCCGGCAGGTCCTCGAGGGCCACGTCCGGCACGAGGTTCGGCGGGATGCCCTCGTCGATGTTGGCGCAGATCAGGAACCGGTCGCGACGGACCAGCACGTAGCCCCGCTGGAGCAGGTAGCCGTTGAGGATGTCCAGCGCCTCGGTGGCGGTGTACTGGCCGTCGTCGAAGTAGTTGAACGTACCCGGCGGGACCGGCCCGGGGTCGAGGGTCAGTCCGGCGAACTCCGCGAACTCCCGCAGCACCGGCTCCCAGGGGGCGTAGCGGAAGTTAAAGCTCATCGTCTCCTCCTCCACGCCGACCTGCCCCTCGGCGACGGCCGCCGGCCCGGCTTCGCGGTCCGGCTCGCTCGCCGCCGCGTCCGCGGCCTCCGTTGCCGACGCGGCGTCCGACATGGCCGGCTCCGCCGCGGGGCGGCGGCCGAAGTCGATGGTGGCCGTGGCGCCCTCCGGCACGGCGGTGTCGAACTCGCGCAGGGTCCCGACCGACCGGCCGGAGACCCTCTGCGGCCCGGCGCCGCCGCGACGGTCGCCGCCGCCGAACAGGTTGTAGGACGGCTCCTCGCCGATCTTCTGCTGGTAGGCGTTCCGCTGCTCCTCGGAGACCTTCTCCAACATTTTCTCCTCGAGCTGCTGGCGCCACTCCGGGTCGCGGAACTTGCCCCAGTCGCCGCTCTCCCGCAGCTTGGCGACCTCCGCGTCGCGGATTTCCCGCATCGCGGCGCGCTGCTCGTCGGTCAGGTTAAGGTCGCCGGCGAGATCGTCGTTCTCGATCAGGCCCGACACGCCCCGCTGCCGGATCTGGAGCTGCCGGTAGCGTTCCTGCTGTTCGTCGGTGAAGACTTCCGAGGCCTGCTCCTGGAACTTCTGCTCGGCGGCCCGCATCTGCTCGCCGATCTGTTCGCGGACCTTCTGCCGTTCCTCGTCGGTGGTGGCGTTGCGGAACATCTCGCCGATTTTTTCTCGGTCCATGCCCCGGGTCTCCTCGCGCAAGGCGCGAAGTTTCTCGACCTGCTCGTCGGTCAGGCCGACTTCCTCCCGAAAGCCTTCGTTCTCAAACAGTTGCGGCGGACCGCCGGGACCGCGGCCCCCCCCGGGACCGCGCTGGGCGAAGGCGGGGGCGGAGCAGACCAGGGCCAGCGTCGCCGCCCACAGCACATGGCGACCGAAGCCGCCCGCGAGCGGATGCGGCGAGAGTGCAATTGAGCGGGACATGCGGCGCTGGGGGCAGGCGGAAGGGGCGGACGAAACGAGGGACGCGAGGGCGAATTTCAATACGGCAGGGTCGAATGCTACGAGCGGCCGGGGGGGCGGTCGACGGGCGGTTCAATCTCGGTCGGCGGGCGGCCGGGACGGCGACGGGCGACGACGGTTCGAGCGACGACGCGGGCGCGTCGCCGATGGGGCACGTCGGAAAACAAGGGTCGAACCGACACCTTCGGGGCGCGACCGGTGTTCCCTAGGATAGTTCAACCCCGCCGCCGCGGCGGAGGACCTCTCAAAATCTCGAAAGCTATGAATCGCCGCCCCTTCCCGACTGCCGGCCCGTTTCTGCTGGCTTTCGCCGCCCTTCTGCTGACCGCCGACGCCGCTTTCGCCCAGCCGGGACGCGGCATGCGCGGCGGACCCCCGTCGCGGGGCGGCGAAGAGTCCGCAGACCGCGGCGACCGCGGCGGCCGGTTCAGTCGCGGCGATCGCTTCGACCGGGGCGGCCCGCCGGACCGGGGCGACCGCGGCCCCCGGGACGACCGCGGCGGCGAGAGTCGGGGCGACCGCGGCGGCGACCGCGGAGCCCAGCGCGGCGGCGACCGCGGCGGACGCGGCGGGGGCGAGGAGGTCTCCCGTGAGCGGCGGATCTTCGATTGGGTCTGGAGCCGGGCGGACCGCAACAACGACGGCCGACTCACGCCGGACGAGGTCGGCGACGACCGCATGAAGCGGTTCATGCAGGATCGCGGGCTCGACCCGGAGAAAACCTATAGCCGTGACGAGTGGAATCGCGGCGCCGAGGCCTTCGAACGCGAACGGGCCCGCGGGCGGGAGGAGGAAGGAAACGACGACGAGCGCCGTTCCGGGGACTCTCGGGGCGGCGAGTCCCGCGAACGGTCCGAGCGGTCCGCCGGGCCGAGCTTCGTCCGCGGCGGCGCCCGGGACAGCCGGGGGCGGCCGGTCCGCGTGACCCGCGATCTCCCGGAGGCGTTCGGCGAGTTCGACACCGACGAGGACGGCCAGATCGGCCTCTACGAGTGGCGGCTCTGGAACCGGGCCCTGATCGCCGAATTCCTCACCCTCGACCGCGACGGCGACGGCTACCTCACCCCCCGCGAACTGGCCGAGGCCGACGCCCGCGACTACGCCCGCGGCGACGCGGCCGCCCTGCCGCCGGAGAGACTCTCCCCCGGCCCGATGCGACCGACGGCGTCCGTCGTTCGCTCCGACGCCGTCGGCGTCCCGGTCGCCTCCGCCCCGGCGGCCGTGGAGGAGCCGGCCGAGCTGGATCCCCGCGATCGGGCGGCGGCGGAACGCTACTTCAAACTGCTGGACCGCGACCGCAGCGGCCGGGTCAGCCTGCCGGAGTGGGACCGCAGCGAACGGCTCAAGCCAAAGTTCGAAGCCGCCGGGGCGGACCTCGCCTCGGAGTTAGATCTCGAAACGTTCGTCGCCTACTACGCCAAGACGTTGGAGTAAGACCGCAAGCGGGGGGCGTCCGCCCCCCGCTCCTCCGGCGCCGTCACAGCTGCGATTCGTCGTAGCGATCGGTGACGGAGAGGGCGAGGAACCGGATGAAGCCCTCGCCGAACACCAGTCGCAGCCGGCCGCCGCCCGAGGGGGTGGGGCCGAACCGGACCAGCAGGCGGTCGCTGCCGTCCGCGAAGGCGTCCCGGGCGCGGAGGCCCTCGTCGCTCACGTCGTCGAGGCTGTCGGAGAACCAGCCGTTCACGTTGATCGCCCCCCGCAGCGGGGCCTCCGGCGCCACGCCCAGCCGGCCGGCGGTCGCCTGCACGGCTTCGACCGCCGCCATCGCTTCCTCCAGCGACCCCTCGGCCCCGATCACCGCCCAGACGTGCTGCCGGCCCAGGCCGACGTGGATCGCCGGCTGACCGCCGAAGAAGCGGTTCCGGTCTTCCGCCCGGCGCTCCTGCCGGGCGGCCCGCACGTCCCGCCGATTTTGGAGCGATTCGTCCGTTCCCTCGACCGGGGCCGCGTCGTCGGCCGGTTCGGCGTCACCGCCGTCCGTGATCTCCAGCCGGTGCCAGGTCACGCCGTTCTCCTGGGCGACGTTCATCGTCAGGTTCCGGACGAGGTCGTTGTTCTCCGGCAGCTTGTCGAGCAGTCGCTCCAACACCTGCGGGACGGCTTGGCTGAACCGGTCGCCCTGCGCGATCGACATGCCGCCGAGGAACATCTTCCCGCCCGCCTCCCGACGGCGGACCTGCGTGAAGAAGTTCAGTTCGCCGTTCTCCACCGTGACGATCAGCGGCTCGAACACGTCGTTCGTCAGTTGCCGGGTGGCCGGGTCGATCAGGGCGTAGTCGCTCTGGCCGGCTTCACGGGCCTCCTCCAATTCGCCGATTCGGGACGGCTCCTCGGAGCCCAGGGGCCGCAGGCCGGAGAGGGCGGCGCCGAGTTCGTCCTGGGCGACGCGCAGCTGTTCGATCGTCGCTTCCTGGTCCCAACTGCTGTAGGTCAGCCCGGCGACGAGGCTGAGCGGGGCCGTCTCCTCGTAGAGCGCGTCGAAGGAGGTCGGCCGGGCCTCGATGCGGCTGAGTTCTTCCTCCCAGGCGGTGCCGGGCACGGCCTCGAAGGTGAGGTCCACCTCGATGGTCCGCCGTTCGGCGGAAGCGTCGATCCCGAGGGTGATTTCGTCGGAGCCTTCCAGCAGGGCCTCAAGCTGCGTCAACGTGCGTTTCGCCCGGTTCTTGCGGACGCGGAAGGCGGCCTCGGGTTCGTCGTCCCGCCGCTGCATCTGGGTCTGCGTGTTCTGGACGAGCAGATTCTGAAAGAGTTTCCGCATCCCGGGCGGGATGTTCTTCGGCAGGGCCTGGGCGGCGAAGTCGTAGCGGGCGGCCAACGGGGCGGCGAAGGTCAGCGGGTCCGGCAGGATGCGCTCCTCCAGAAACGCCCGCTCGTTGGAGATCAGCGCGTAGTCGTTTTGTAGTTTGACGAACAGCGACATCCGACCTTTCACCTCCATCAGGTCGTCCGCCAGCATCTCCGTCGTCACGCCGGGGGCCGAGGTGAGGGAGCCCCGCAGGTCCGACAGGTCCTCCACCGGGAGAAAGCCGACCGGCGTCGGGATCGGCACGAAGCCCGGCTTGAGGAACACCATCACCCCCAGCGGCCGGGTGCGATCCAGGCCCTCAAGGTTGTTGGCGAACTCCAGGTAGCCGTCGATCACCTCGGACATGTCCTCCCGTTCGACCGTGGAGAACATGAAGTCGACGTCCGCCCGCGCCCGATCCACGCCGGCGAGCGTGATCACGCCCACCGGTTCGAGGCGTTCGAGGGGCGCCTCCTCCTCCTGCCCGACCGCGGGCGATGCGAGGGCGAGGGCGAGCAGCGGGGCGAGCGACAGGCAGCGGCGCATGGCGGCGGATCGTGGGGGACGGAACGCGAAGCGATACCGTTCCAACCCCCCGCGGGTTTCGCGGGTGTCGGAGGACGCACACCGTTTCGGACGCTCGACGGCAATGCGACGCGTCAGCGAGGGCTGCGGCGCTGCCCGCCCCTGCGGGGCGGCCGGCCCTCGCTGGCGCATCGGGTTGGTATGGGAACGCTCTCTACACCTTGCGGACCGTCACCGCCGCGCCGCCGGTGTCGCCGGGGGCGAGGTCGTCGGCAAGCGTTTCGCCGCGGATGTAGTCCGCCCAGGCTTCCACCGCGGCGGCCCGTTGGGCGTCGGCCGGGTCGTAGGTCACGGCGACGCGGTCGCTCAGCTCCAGCCCGGCGGCCTTGCGGGCCTCCTGCACGAGCCGCACGAAGTCCCGGGCCCGGCCTTCCACCTCCAACTCCGGCGTGAGGGCCGTGGAGAGGGCGACGGTCACGCCCTCGCCGCCCGGCAGCGTCTCGCTGGCGCTGGCCCAGTCGCCGGACTGCTCCGTGGTGACGAGTACGTCCTCCGGGCCGAGTTCCAGCGGTTCGCCGCCGACGGTCACCGTGACGTTCTCCCCGCGCCGCAGCGGAGCGAGTTCCTCCGAAAGGGTCGGCAGCGCCTGCCGGATCGCCCCCAGTCGCTTGCCGTAGCGGGGGCCGAGGGTCTTCAGGTTCGGCTTGAACGTGTACTTCACCAGGTCGTCCAGCGACTCCGCCGGCGTGACCGCCTTCACGTTGAGTTCGTCGGCGATGACGTCGGCGAGCGAGGCGATCGCCGCGGCGACGGCCGGGTCGTCGGAGGCGACCTTCAGCTCCGGCAGCGGCTGGCGGACGCGGTGGCCGGTCTCCTCCCGCTGCCGGTGCCCCAGCCGCACGACGGTCTGGGCCGCCGCGGTGCGGGCGGCGAGGTCGGCGTCCCGCAGGGACTCGTCCGGCGTCGGGTAGTCGCAGAGGTGCACGCTGTGCGGGGCGCTCTCGTCCCAGCTGGAGACGAGGGCGGCGTACATCCGTTCGCAGAGGAACGGCAGCGCCGGGGCGAGCAGCTTCGAGAGAGTCACCAGCGTCGTGTGCAGCGTCTGGTAGGCGGCGCGCTTGTCGGCGTCGTCGCCGCCGGCGGTCCGCCAGAAGCGGCGGCGGTTCCGGCGGATGTACCAGTTCGACAGGTCCTCGATGAACGCCTCCGCCGCGGCGCAGCCGTCGACCGGACGGTAATCCTCCCAGCCCTCGGCGACCGTCGCGATCGTGTCCTGCAAGCGGGCCAGCAGCCAGCGGTCGATCTCCGGCCGTTCCGCGACCGGTACGGTCGGGGCGGACGGGTCGAAGCCGTCGGCCCGAGCGTATTCGGTGAAGAAGGTCAGGCAGTTCCACAGCGGGATGAGCATCCGCCGCCGGGTCTCGTCGGCCGGGCCGCTGGTGACCTCGCAGGTCGGGAAGCCCTCGCGGGTCTCCTCGATCGTGCCTTCCGGCGTCGTCAGCGGGACGCGTTTGTCCGGATGGCGGGTTCCGAACCGCAGGTCGCGGGCGGGATCCTGGGCGAGGTACATCCACCGCATCGTGTCGACGCCGAGTTGCTCCGCGGCCTCCTCGAACCAGATCGCGGTGCCGTCGCTCTTGTGCATCGGCCGGCCGGTCTCGTCGAGGACCAGCTTGTAGCCGAACAGGGCCTTGAACGGCCGTTTCTCCTCCGGCGCGGCCTGCTCCGACCGCATCATCGTGCCGAGGGCCAGCAGCGAATAGAACCAGTTGCGGAACTGCCCGGGGAAGCTCTCGCTGACGAGGTCGAACGGGTACAGGGCCTCCCACGCCGCCCGGTCCACGTTGTAGCCGGTCGTGCTGAACGGCGTGATGCCGGCGTCCAGCCAGGGGTTGCCCACGTCCGGCACCCGGGACAGCAGCTTGCCGGTCGTCTGCGACTTGATCTTCACCCCGTCGATCCAGGGCTTGTGCGGGGTGCGGCCGGCGAAGTCGTCCCAGCCTTCGACGGCCCGCTCCTCAAGTTCCTTCAGCGAGCCGATCACCTCGAACTCGCCGGTCTCCGGGTCGGCCCAGATCGGTAGCGCCAAGCCCCAGAACCGCTTTTTGGAGACCATCCAGTCCCGCATGTTTTCGAGCCATTCCAGCTCGCGCCGTTCGCCGTCGATGCTCTCCGGCCGCCAGTCGATCGTCTTAACGACCGCTTTGATCTCATCCCGCCAATCCATGCGGATCAGCCACTCGTCGACGAGCCGGAAGATCAACTCCTCGCCGGTCCGCCAGCAGTGCGGGTAGACGTGCGGGTAGAGCTCGTCGGCAACGTGGAAGCCGTTCTCCTTGAGCCGTTCGAGCACCAGCGCCGCGGCGTCCGGCTCGTAGGCGGCCAGGCCGGTGAACTCGCCGAAGCCCTCGACGAAGCGGCCGGCCTCGTCCAGCGGGGCGACGATCGGCAGGCCGTGCTGCTCGCCGAGCTTATGGTCGATGTCGCCGCAGCCGGGGGCGGTGTGCACGATGCCGGTGCCCTCCGCGGCGGTGACGACCGAGTTCCCCCGGCTGTCCCGACCGCCGTCGATGACCCGGTGGGCCGCCGCCGCGGACGGCCGCCCCTCCCCGCCCGGCTCCGCGGGGAACCCGCCCGGCGACTGCTGGGCCGGCAGGTGGTCGAACGGGCCGTCGTACTGGAGCCCGATCAGCTCCGCCCCTTTCACCGTCCCGACGACCTCGTAGCCGCCCTGCTCCTTGAAGATCTGGGCGAGCGTCTTCAGCTTCGGCACGCCGTCGGGCCAGTCGCCGTCGCTGCCGAAGCCCTCCTTGAATTCCTTGGCGAGCCGCTGATTGTTCAGGGCCTCGGCGGCGACGTGTAGGATCGCCCCGTCGCGGTTCAGCTTCACCCGGGCGTAGTCCAGATCGCCGGCGACGGCGCAGGCGACGTTGCTGGTCAGCGTCCAGGGCGTGGTGGTCCAGGCGAGCAGGTACTCGTTCTCCCGTCCGCGGATCGGGAACCGCACGAACACGCTGCGGTGGGTCGTCAGCTTCCGGCCGTCGGCGACCTCCATCTGGGAGTACGCCGAGCCCGCGGTGCCGCCCCAGGGCATCACGTCGTTGCCGCGGTAGACCTTGCCGCGCTCGTGGCACTTCTTGAGGAACTGCCAGATCGTCTCGTTGTTCTCCGTGGAGAACGTGAAGTAACTCCCGCCCCAACCGTTTGCGTCGCGGGGGGAGCCGAGGCGGGCGGTGATCTCCTCCGGGTGGCCGGTGACGACCTCGCCGGAGGCCGTTTTGTAGGAGACCTCCCGGCTCTCGCCGAGCGCGTCGGCGAGCCGGCGCAGTTCGTCCGGGTCGTCCCAGTCCATCCAGTAGCCGAGGCGGACCGACTGCTCCGTTTGCCGGGCGGCGAACCGCAGCACCCGCTTTTTGCACTCCGTGACGAAGCGGTCGACGCCGAAGGCTTCAATGTCGGCCTTGGATTGCAGACCGAACTCCTTCTGCACCTCGACCTCCACCCAGAGGCCCTGACAGTCGAAGCCGTTCTGCCACCAGCACCGCCGGCCGTTCATGGCGTGGTAGCGGCGGAAGGCGTCCTTGTAGGTGCGGCCCCAGGCGTGGTGCACGCCCATGGGGTTGTTGGCCGTCATCGGGCCGTCGAGGAACGTCCACGGCTCGCCGTTTTCGGTCTGCTCGCGGAGCTGATCGAAGGTGCGGTTCTGTTCCCAGAACTTGAGGGTGTCGTGCTCGCCGGCGAGGAAATCAGGGCCGGCGAGTTTCGGGAACGGCGAGGGCACGGGCGGCGGGCGGGTCTCGGGAGGCGCGGGGCGGGATACTACGGACCCGCTCGCCTCACAGACAGTTCGCCGACCGCGGCGCCTCGGCGCCGGCTACAGCTTCGGGATGACCCGTTGCAGCAGGGCGCTCAGCGCGGCCCCGCCCTTCTCGGCGGTCGCGATGATCTTGGCGATGTCGACCGGCTCCAGCCGCTCCGGGTCGCACAGATCGGTTACCACGCTGAAGGCCAGCGTTTTCAGGCCGCAGTGTTTGGCGACGATGCACTCGGGGACGGTGCTCATCCCGACGACGTCCGCCCCGAAGCCGCGGAGCATGCGGTATTCGGCCCGCGTCTCCAGGTTCGGGCCGGGCACCGCAACGAACACGCCCTCCCGCAGCGTCATCCCCGTCGCGGCGGCCTCCGCCCTGGCCAGTTCCAGCAGGCCGCGGTCGTACGGCTCGAACATGTCCGGGAATCGGGGGCCGAGCGAATCGTCGTTCGGGCCGGTCAGCGGGTTGCCGGGGAGCAGATCGATGTGGTCTTCGATCAGCATTGTGTCCGCCAACTCGAACGCCGGGTTCAATCCCCCGGCCGCGTTGGTCAGCACGAGGGTCTCCGCCCCCAGCGCCCGCACCACGCGGATGGGAAAGGTGCATTCCGTGAGGGTGTAGCCCTCATAGGAATGAAACCGCCCGTCCAGCACGGCGACCCTCGCCCCGCCGAGTTCCCCCAGCACCAGCCGGCCGCGGTGCCCGGGGGCGGTGGAGGCCGGAAAGTGGGGGATCTCCGCGTAGGGGATCTCCGCCTCGACGGAGACGGTCTCGGTCAGGCCGCCCAGGCCCGTGCCGGTGACGACCGCGACCCGCGGCGACCGGCCGCACCGCTCCCGCACGGCGGCGGCCGCCGCGTCGATCTTCTTCGCCAGGTCACGCATTGCGGAGACGCCGTCGGGGGAGGCGGGGACGGGGCTCAAAAATCGTCGTCCTCGTCGTCTAGGAAGTCCTCGTCGTCGTCTTCGAAGTCGTCCTCCTCGTCGAGGTCCTCGTCGAGGTCTTCGTCGTCCAGCTCGTCTTCGTCCTCCTCGTCGAGCTCCTCGTCCTCGAACTCGTCGTCCTCGTCGTCCAGTTCGTCTTCGAACTCGTCGTCCTCGTCGTCGAAGTCTTCCTCGAACTCTTCTTCGTCCTCAATCACCGCCCACAGGTCGAACGGCCGCGCGTACGGCTTGATCGCGGGGTCGGGGTCGAAGGTTCCGGTCGGGAACGGAACGGAAGGGGCGGCAGATTGAACCGTGAGCATCGCGGCGAGAGCGTCGGCAAGGTGGCGCCACGGCGGACCACCCGCCGGGGGGCTCCGAAGTAGAGGGGGCGGCACAGGGTGTCAAGCACTCCCTCGCCCGATTTTCCACGACTTCGCCGCCTCTTTCGGCGGCGCCGGACGCGCACGAAAAACCGCCGGACCCGAAGGTCCGGCGGTCGGCGTCGGTCCGAAGACCGGTTCAGTGGAGGATAGGGGACTCGAACCCCTGACCTCCTGCATGCCATGCAGGCGCTCTCCCAGCTGAGCTAATCCCCCGTGAGGTGCGGCGTGAGCCGCCGGACGGCCGTCGGACACGGCCGCCCCGCGTTCGGTTCACGGGAACCGCTCGCGGGGCGGAACGATAGGAGAACCGGGCCCGGCCCGTCAACCCGATCGGCCCCGATTCTGTCCCAGTTCTGTGTCAGTTCGTCTGCGAAGGTGCGGCGGCCCGCTCGAGAGCCAACGTTTTCAGCGCTTTGAGGTCCAGTTTGCCCGTGCCGAGCACCGGGAGGGCCTCCACCTCGTAAAAGGCGTCCGCATCCGGCAGCCAGAGGTTCGGCAGACCGCTGTCGTTCAGATTCGCCCGCAATTCCGCGACCGGCAGCGGCAGGCGGCGGTGGAGCACCACGACCCGCTCCCCCTTTCGGGCGTCCGGCACGGCGCTGACGGCCAGCGGCGGTCCTTCGGACTCCCCGCCTTCCTCCCCGGGCTCTTCCGGTCCGCAGGCGCAGGCTTTCAGCAGGGCCTCCTCGATCTTCAGGTGGGGAACCATCTCCCCGCCGATCTTGCTGAACCGGCTGAGGCGTCCGGTGATGTGGATGAACCCGTCCTCGTCGAGCAGCGCCATATCCCCGGTGTCGTACCAGCCGTCGCGGACGGCGGCGGCCGTCTTCTCCGGGTCGTTCAGGTAGCCCTTCATCACCGTCGGCCCGCCCACCTGGAGCACGCCCTCCTCCCCGACCGGCAGTTCCTCGCCGTTCTCCGAGGAGACGATTCGCACCTTCACGCCCGGCAGGGGGCGGCCGATCGTGCCGTGCTTCAGGCCGGGGACGTCGCCGGGGCGTTGCCGCTCCGGCGGGACGTTGCAGGCGACGACGGGGCTCAGTTCGGTCGCGCCGTAGCCCTCGGTGGGGGCGATGCCGAACTTCTCCGCCCACGCCTCCCGCAGATCGACGGGCAGCTTTTCCCCGCCGACGACCACGAGGTTCAGATTTCCCAACTGCTCCGGCGTGCAGCGCTTGAGGTAGCCGCGCAGGAACGTCGGCGTGGCGAAGGTGATCGTGGGGCGGTACTTCTCCCCCAGCTTGCCGACGGTCCGACTGTCCAGCGGGTTCGGCCCGTACACCCCCGCCCCGGGCAGCGTGAGCGGCCACCAGAGCGTCGCCGTGTAGCCGAAGCTGTGGAAGAACGGCAGCACGCCGAGCGTGACGTCCTCCTCCACCGGGTGCGCCAGCGGTTCGATCGCGGCGAGCACGCTGCCGACGCTCTTGTGCGTTAGTTCAACCCCCTTCGGCTCCCCGGTGCTGCCGGAGGTGAACACCACCGTGAGCGTCGCGTTCGGATCGAGCCGGTCCAGACCCAGCGATTTCGTCAGCAGGCCCAGCGGCAGGGCGGCGTGGGCGGCGGCCTTCAGTTTATCGAGGGCGCCGGCTTTCTCCTTGAGGTCTTCGAGGTAGACGTACTCCGCGTCCAGCGCCATCGGCTTCTTCTTGAGGAAGGCCCGGCTGGTCAGCACGTGCCGCACCCCGGCGGCCCGCAGGCAGTGATTCGCCACGTCGTCGGAGAGGGTGTAGTTCACGTTGACCGTCACCCGCCGATCGAGCGTCAGGGCCGCGTTCGCCAGCGCGGCACCGACGCTGGGGGGCAGCAGGATGCCGACGTGCTCCTCGTCGTCGGCCAGCACGTGCTTGCGGAGCAGCGAGCGAAACAGCAGCGAGCCGATCAGCAGCCGTTTGCCGGTGAGTTCCGTGCCGAGGGCGTCGGCGACCTTCAACCGGCCGGCGTCCGCCTTGCAGCGGGCGAGCAGTCCCAGCGGCGGCAGAATCGCGGCGGGGGCGTCGTCGGACGAAGGTTCGGGCATCGAGGTGCGGAGCGGCTGGCGACGGGGGGACGACGCAGGGTAAAGGGGTTGCGGCCCCGCCCCAACGAAACCCGGCGCCCGCTGAGCCCCCGGCGGTTCATCCCGACCGCCGGCGACGGTTCGTCCCGCATGACCGCGACCGACACGCCCCCCGCCGTCTCCGCCGCTGGCCCGCCCGCCGCCGCCGACGACGGCCATCCGGTGCTGTTCTTCGACGGGCAGTGCGGCCTGTGCAACGCGGCCGTCGACTGGCTGATGGCCCGCGATCCGCGGGGCGTGCTGCGGTTCGCCCCGCTCCAGGGCGAGACCGCGGAGAAGACGCTGCCGGACAGCGACCGCGAGTGCCTCGACTCGCTGGTGTTCCTCGACGAGGCGGGCCGCTCACGCCGCAGCCGGGCGGTGGTGCGGGCGCTGGGAAAACTCGGCGGTCGCTGGACGGTCGCCGCCTGGGCGCTGTGGCTCGTTCCGGGACCGCTGCGGGACCTCGGCTATCGGCTGGTGGCCAAGGTGCGGTACGCGATTTGGGGGAAGAAGGAGACCTGCCGGATGCCGACGCCGGAGGAGCGGGCCCGCTTTCTGCCGTGACCGGTGCCGGGCGTGGCCGTCACTGGGCCTCGCCCAGGTCCGGCCGCAGAGCCTTGGCCCGGTGGAGGTAGACGTGCTGCACGTCGTGCTGGCCCAGCGGGGTCTCGACGTGGAGCAGCACCCGGATCAACCGCGGCAGGGCCCCGGCGACGTTGATCTCCGAGGCGCACAACAGCGGCACGGCCCCGAAGCCCACCCCGCGGGCGGCCTCGGCGGGAAAACAGCTCGTGAGGTCCGGCGTGGTGGTGAAGAAGGCGCTGCTGACGCGTTCGAGGTCCGTCACGTCATTTCGCCGGAGCACCTCGCGGAGCAGCTCCGCAGTCGCGGAGAGGACCTCCTCCCGGGTGTCGGATTCGACGCTGGTGGCCCCCCGGATACCGCGGATCATGGGTTGGACTCGTTCGGGTCGGCGCGAAAAACAGGGGCGGGGTCCCCGTAGGGTATCGGACGCGGCCGGGTTCGGCCTTCCCACGTCCCGGCGAAGTCGGATAGCCTAACTTACGCCTGCCCCGCGGCGACGCCCGGGCGGTTTCCTTCTTCCTCCCCTGCAGGGAAGCGGCCATGCCCCTCCTCGGCGATCTCCTGCCCGACTGCCCGCCCGCCGCGGCGGCAGTGGAGGTGCGCGGGGTGGGCACCGCCACGCACGCCAAGCCCGGCGATTTGCTCTTCCTGGCGGACCCGAAGGCGTCGCCGCTGCCGGCGGACTGCCCCGCGGCCGCGGTGCTGGTCGAACCGGGACTGGAAGCGAAGGCGAAGAACTTCCCCGGCGTCGTCGTGCCGCTGACCGGCGCCCGGGCGACGTTCCTCGGCTTGTTGCCGACGCTCGCCCCGCGGCGTCCCGGCGACAAGCGGGGCGTCTCCAACGCCGCCTACGTGCACCCCTCCGCGACGATCGCGGACAGCGCCACCGTCTACCCCGGGGCGACCATCTCCGAGCACGCCGTGCTGGGCGAGGAGTGCGTCGTCTACCCGGGCGCGTTCGTCGGTCCCGGCTGCACGCTGGGTCGGGGGGTCGTCCTGCACCCGAACTGCGTACTGCATGACGGCGTGCACCTGGCCGACGGGGTGACCGTCCAGGCCGGCGCCGTGCTGGGCCAGGACGGATTTGGTTTCGACAGCGACGCCTCCGGCCACCACCACCTGCCCCACCACGGCGGCGTACGGGTCGGTCCCGGGGCGCTGATCGGCGCCAACACCACCGTTGCCCGCGGCATGATCGCCGACACGTACGTTGGCGAGGGCACCGTCACCGACGCCCAGGTGGTCATCGCCCACAATTGCGACATCGGTCCGCACAACCTGTTTTGCAGTCAGGTCGGCATCGCCGGCTCCGTGACGACCGGGGCGTTCGTGGTCGCCGCCGGTCAGGCGGGGATCGCCGATCACGTCACGGTGGCGGATCAGGTGACGCTCGGCAGCAAGTCCGGCGTGCATCGCGACTGTCACAAGCCGGGCGTGACCTACCTCGGCGCCCCGGCCCGTCCGGCCGACGAGGAAGCCCGCATCCTGATCTCCGCGGGCAAGCTGCCCGAGATGCGGCAGACCCTCAAAGCCCTGCAAAAGCAGGTCGTGGCCCTGACCGAGACGGTTCACCGCCTGGAAGCCGAACGCATGGAAGCTGGGGACGACCCCGCCGCCGCACCCGAACTGAGCCTCCGCGAAGCGGCCTGAGCGCGCCTCCCGCTCCGCCCCGCCCCAGACCCCATGGTCCCCGACAGGCCCCCCGCCGGCATGGACGCCGCGATCGATCCCGCCGCCGGCCCGCAGGCGCTCCGCCTCGCGGCGCACACGGTGCCGTCCGTCATCGTGGATCCGGACGATCAATCGCTCGACCGCCCGCTGCAGGCCCCGCCGCCGGGCCGGGTCGGGCTGCTCGCCGGCGCCGGCAAGTTCCCCTTCCGGTTCGCCCAGGCGGCGCGGGCCGGCGGGCACGAGGTGTTCGCGGTCGGCGTGCAGGGGATGTGCGACCCGGAACTCGCCGACTACTGCGACGGCTACCGCGAGGCGCCGATCTGCAAAGCCGGCAGCATGATCCGCAAGTTCCGCCGGGCGGGCGTGCGGGAAGTCGTGATGGCGGGCAAGGTGACGAAAACCGTCTTCTTCGAGCCGTGGCGGGTCTTCAAGCTGATGCCCGACTGGCGGGCGCTGTCCATCTGGTTCCACCACGCCCGGCGGGATAAGAAGGACGACACCCTGTTGCTGGCGGTGATCGCCGAGTTCGCCCGCAGCGGCCTGACGGTCGGGTCCGCCCTCGATTACGCCCCGGAGCTTCTCGTGCCGCACGGCTTCCTCACCGATCGTCAGCCCACGCCCAAGCAGTGGGAGGACATCCGCTTCGGCTGGACTCTCGCCAAAGAGATGGGCCGGCTGGACGTCGGACAGAGCATCTGCGTCGCCGACAAGGCCGTGATGGCGGTCGAGGCGATCGAGGGCACCGACAAGTGCATCGAACGGGCCGGCGAACTGTGCCGGCGGGGCGGCTTCACCGTGGTGAAGGTCGCCAAGCCGCAGCAGGACCGCCGCTTCGACGTGCCGACCGTGGGCGAGACGACCCTCCGCACGATGCACGCCGCCGGCGCCCGGGTGTTGGCGATCGAGAGCGGCAAAACGATCATGATCGACCGCGGCCCGATGATGGACCTCGCCGACCGGCTCGGCATCGCCGTCGTCAGCCTGAACGCCGAAGAACTGTCGCTCAAAGCCGCGGCGTAGAGGGCGCCCGGCAGCCCGAAGCGCAAGCCGAGCCGTGTACGCGTGGCCGGCTCAATACAGCGCGGACGCCAACCGGCGTCGGTACTCGCTGACCAGCGGGTCGGCGCCGAGGACCTCGAACACCCGCAGCATCGCCGCTTTGCCGGCGTCGCGCGGGTCGCCGGGGAAGCGTTCGACGACGGAGAGAGCCGTTTGCAGGGCCGGCTCGTACTCGCCCGCGGCGGCGAGGGCGTCCGCCAGGGCCAGTTGGGCGGTCGGGTCGTCCGGGGCGGCCTCCGCGGCGGCGCGGGCCTCTTCCAGGTCGGTCGCTCCGCCGGACTGCCGCAGGGCGAGTTCGGCCTTCAGCTTGGCGGCCTCCGGAGGAAGCGGACCGCGTTTCTCCAACTCCGCCAACGCCGCCGCGGCCTCCTCGAGTTCGCCCGTCCGCATCGCGCAGCGGGCGAGGCCCAGCGTCGCCTCCGGGAAGCCGGGCCGCAGGTCCAGGGCGAGGCCGTAGCGAATGGCCGCCGCGGCCGGGTTGTCCGGCTCCAGCTGGGCGGCCTCGGCGAGGCGATGATCCGCCTCGTCCGGCGCCAGACATTGGAGCCACGCCCGCAGCTCGACCTCCGTCTTCAGCCCGACGAATTGATCGACCGGCCGGCCGTCGGCGAAGGCGATCACGTGCGGGATGGAACTGACGCGGAACGCCGCGGCGAGCTGCTGTTCCTGGTCGATATCCACCTTCGCCAGCGTCCACGCCCCGTTCGCCTCCGCGGCGAGACCTTCCAGAAGCGGGCCAAGCGTCCGGCAGGGCCCGCACCAGGGGGCCCAGAAGTCGACCACCACCGGCACGGGGCTACGGAGGACCGTCTGCTCGAACGTCGCGGCGGTGACGTCCACGGTGTGCGGCGGGGCGGAGGAGGCGTCGGCGGACATGCCGTCAGTGTGCCCTCCCCCGCGGCGGCCGGCCATCGTCTCAGTCCCACCACCAGCGCTCGCCGGCCGCGGCGAACGCGTCGGCGCGGGCCCGTTCCAGTTCGCCGCTTGCGTCCGGCGCCTGCCCGGCCTCCCGCAGGGCGTCGGCGGCCCGAATCGAGACGCCGCCGCTGATCAGCCCCACGACCGTGCGGCCCGTGCTCTTCGTGTTGAACGCCGTCGGCACTGTCTTCGGCGCCGGGCCGACCGGCACCGGCAACGCCGCCTCGTCGAGCAGCAGGCCCGGCGTCCAGCCGGCCTTCTCCGTCAGCCGTTCCGCCCGCAGCAATTCGGCCGTCACCGCCAGATCGTACAGGTTCTGCAATTGGGCGAAGATCGGCCGCTCGGCGGCAAGGTCCGGGACCTGCTCCGTAAAACGGTTCGCCCAAGCCACGTTCGACCGCCCCTGCTGCCCGGCGTCGCGGCGGCTGCCGTCGGCGGCGATCACCTCGTCCTCCGTCAGCATCCGCAGGCGCTGACCGCGGAGGGCGAAGGCGGTGCGGTCGGCATTCACCCCGACGGGTTCGTAATCGGCGACGATGAAGAATCGCTGGGCGCTGTTGGCCCCGGGGCCAATCAGGGCGAGGTGCGACGGCAAGCCCCGCACGCCGGACGGTTCGAGGCCGAGGGAGACGAGCTTCATGCGGTAGTCCGCCTCCGCCAGCGTCACGCCGAAGTGCGAACCGGCGGGCACGCCGTAAATGCGAATCGTCTGATCGCCGAGGATCTCCGCCAGCTTGCGGTAGACGCTCGCCGCCTGCGAGACGGACCGCACCGGCCCGAGGTTCGCCGTCGCCCGGGCCAGCGCGGCCTGCCGCTCCGGCACGGGGTCGATGGAACAGCCGATCGCCCCGCCCCGGCTCGCCTCGCCGCCGCGGAGGGCGGCGAGCAGATCGAACAGGTGCAGCACCGGCCGTCCGCCGTGCTCGCCCTCGGCGGTGGAGATCATCCGCCCCAGCGCGTCCGGTCCGAACCCGCCGGCGGGGCCGACGAGCACCACGTCGCCGGGCTCCTCCGCCGTGCCCGGCTGGACGAGGACGGCGTCGATCCGGGTGAGACCGGCGAGGAACCGCATCGCCTCGTCCGGCTCCTCCCCCGCCGCGGCCGCCGCGGCGAGGGCCGCTTCGAGCTTCCTTAGCGAGACCTTGCGGGCGTCGCTGTCGGCGTTGAGGTCCGCGGGCAGGTTGTCGGCGGCGAAGGCGGCCTGCCGTTCCTTGTCGAGTTTGGTGCCGAGCGTTTTGTCGTCGCGGGCGGTGAGGGCGCCGGACGGGTCGATCAGCACGCCGCCGAGCCCGTTGTTCCCCCCGCCGTTCCCCTGGGCGAGAGCGAAGGCCGGTGCCGCCAGCATCGAGGCGGCGAGTAGCAACGAGAGTCGCACGGGATCGCTCCGGAAGCGGGGGCGGGAACGACCGATGCTACCCGCGGCCAGCCGTCCGGACGAGACGCGCCGCGTGAGCGGCGAGTTCGTCCTCCGTCGGCAGTTCGATCAGCCGCTCCCGTCCCGCCCAGAACAGGGCGGCGCAGGTGAGGTCGGCGGTCGTCCCCGGATTGCGTCGGGGCGAGCCGCCGCGGAGGTAGCGGTCGAGTCGCGCGACCGCCTTCAACTCGAACGGCCGACCGGGCACGCCCTCCTGGCGGTTCCACGCCTCGCCGGCCCGCAGCCGGACCCGCTCCGCCGTCGCCCGTCCGCAGCGGCGGACGATGTGCGAATCCGGCACGAGGGCCAGCCGGTGGAGGAACGCAGCCCCCGTCGCCGCCTCCCACCCCGCCCGCTGCCAGGTCCCGGCGAGAACCTCGGCGTCCCGCTGCACGTCCGCGAACGCGTCCGTGTACTGCCGAGCGATCCGGTCGCGGTCGGCGGCGAGGGCCATTGCCTCAGTCAGCGTCACCGTCGGCTCGTCGCGCACGTCCTGCTCCGCCGCGTCACCGAGCCCGCCGGGGTTCGCCACACGGATCGCCTCGTATACGGCGCAGGCGTCCTCCACGGTCGTCGCGGCGAGGACCGATCCGATCCCGACCGCCAGCGATTCGCTCGCCGGCACGGTGCACAGCGGGGCGAGCAGCAGGGCGATGCCGAGGTTCACGTTCGTCCCGCACTCCTCACGGGTTGCCCGCACGCAGTTCAGCACCGCCGGACCGACGCCGATCTCGGCCGCGGCCGGCAGCGTCGCCGCGGCGACGTGGGCCGCGGCGACGAAGTGGCTGTAGGTCAGATCCTCGAAGTCCACCCCCGGAAACACGTTCCCCGGCTTGCGGGCGGTGCATTCGGTCAGGCAGGCGCGGCGGACGAGTTCCAGCGGGACCATTCTTCGCGCAGCAAAGAGCCCCGCCTGCGAAACCGCAAGCGGGGCTCCTCCGGGTCAGGACAGATTCGCGACTACTTCATCGCGGCCTTGGCTTCCTGCTGCTCCTGGCGGGCCTTCAGGACCTCTTCCTGAATGTTCGCCGGGACCTGGGCGTACTTCGAGAACTCCATGCTGAAGTTGCCTTTGCCCTGGGTCATGGACCGCAGCTCGTTGGCGTAGTCGAACATCTCCGCCAGCGGGACCTCGGCCTCGACGATGGCCGTGCCGTGCTTGGTGGAGCTGTCGACGATCATGCCCCGCTTGCTGCTCACGTGGCCGGTGACCGGGCCCTGGAACTCCTCGGGGCACTCGATCTCCAGCTTCATGATCGGCTCCTGGAGCTTCACGTTGGCCTTCTTCAACGTCTCCCGCATCGCCTGGAAGCCGGTCGTGTTGAAGGCCATTTCGGAGGAGTCGACGTCGTGGTACGAGCCGTCGTTGAGGATCATCCGCACGCCGACGACCTCGAACTCGCCCAGCGGGCCCTTCTCGATGCCGCGTCGCATGCCCTTCTCGATCGCGGGGATGTATTCGCGGGGAATACGGCCCTGCGTGATGTCGTTGACGAACTCGAACGGCTCCTCGGCGGCTTCCAGTTCCTCGTCCGTCATCGGCTCCAGGGTGCCTTTGACGTGGCCGTACTGGCCGGAACCGCCCGTCTGCTTCTTGTGCTTGTGGTCGTAGTCGGTCGCCTTGGTCGGGCGCTCCTTGTAGGCCACGCGCGGCGGGCCGACCTCGCACTCCACCTTGTATTCACGCCGGATGCGTTCGACGTAGATGTCGAGGTGCAGCTGGCCCATGCCGGCGATGAGGGTCTCGCCGGTTTCCTCGTCGCTGAAGACGCGGAAGGTCGGGTCTTCGCGGCGGAAGCGTTCCAGCGCCTTGCCGAGCTTGTCCGCCCCTTCCCGCTTCAACGGGGTGAGGGAGCGGGTGATGACCGCGTCGGCGACGAAGATGTTCTCCAGCGAGTAGTTCACGCCGTCGCCGCAGAACGTGTCGCCGGAGGCGCAGTCCATGCCCACGACCGCGATGATGTCGCCGGGGCCGGCGGTCTCGACGTCGGCGCGGTCGTTGGCGTGCATCCGCACCAGGCGGCCGAAGCGGGTCTTCTGGCCGGTCCGGGTGTTGATGTAGCTGTCGCCCTTGTTGATCGTCCCCTGATAGATCCGGGTGTAGGTCAACTGGCCGAACTGCTCCTGCACGATCTTGAACGCCATGGCGACCGTCGGCAGGTCCGCTTCCGGCTTCAGCGGCACGCGGGAGGCCTTGCCGTCCTCGTCGACGTTGTCCTGGTCCAACGCCGAAATGTCCCGCTCCAGCGGGCTGGGCAGGTACTGGTTGATCGCGTCCAGCAGGGGCTGCACGCCCTTGTTCTTATAGGCGGAACCCATCATCACCGGGACGATCTGGTGACTCAGCGTCGTCTCGCGGACGATGTCGTGGATCATCTTCTCGGGGATCTCGGCCTCCTCGAGCAGCTTCTCCATCAACTCGTCGTTATAGAGGCTGAGCGACTCGAGCATCTCGCCCCGCTTCTCCTTCGCCTGGTCGAGCAGTTCCGCGGGGATCTCCTCCACGCGGACTTTCTCGCCCTTCTCGCCGTCGAAGTAGTAGGCCTTCATCGCGATCAGGTCGACGACGCCCTCGTGGCTTTCCTCGAGACCGATCGGGATCTGCAGCGGCACGGGGGTGACGTGCAGTTTGGCGGCCATCTGCTCCGTCACGCTGAACGGATCGGCGCCGGTGCGGTCGCACTTGTTGATGAAGGCGATCCGGGGGATCTGGTACCGCTTCATCTGACGGTCGACCGTCAGGCTCTGGCTCTGGACGCCGCCGACGCTGCACAGCACCAGGATGGCGCCGTCCAGCACGCGCAAGGAACGCTCCACCTCGACGGTGAAATCGACGTGGCCCGGGGTGTCGATGATGTTGATCGAGTAGTCCTTCCACGTCACCGAAGTGGCCGCGGAGGCGATCGTGATCCCCTTCTCCTTCTCGAGCTCCATCGAGTCCATGACGGCCCCCTCCTTCTTAACGTCACCGATTTTGTGCGTCTTGCCGGAGTAAAACAGGATTCGCTCCGTCAGCGTGGTCTTGCCGCTGTCGATGTGGGCGGAGATCCCGATGTTGCGATGCTTATCGAGATTCTTGAGGAAGTCGTTCATGAGGTCGCTTTTGCGGGGGCGCGGCGGGGATTCGCCGGGCAAAGAAGAGGGGTGTGAACGCCTGGAGCGGGCACGACACCCACTCGATAGAACCTGAACCCTGACGGCCGCATCGTCGGCGGTCGTCACTCACTGAGCCGGGACCGAGAAACCGTACCGGGGTACGGGGGCGAGGTCCGCGGCGGTCAGCGAGGTGTTTTCATGGGTCCGGAGGCTGCGGGCCGCACATCGCGGGCGGTGCGGTCCCTCCGCGCCTGTCCCGGTTGCGACAGGGGCATCATAGCGAGTCGTCCTCGCCCGAAAAGGGCGTTTCCGATAAGAATCCGCGCATGCGTAACGCCGAGGCCCCGCGGGACCCCGGCGTTACGGACGTGTTACAGAGAATCGGTCAGCCGGCCGCGATTGCCGCCTGGGCGGCGGCGAGGCGGGCGATGGGGATCCGGCGGGGGCTGCAGGAGACGTAGTTCAGCCCGGCGTCGTGGCAGAACATGACGGACTTCGGGTCGCCGCCGTGCTCGCCGCAGATGCCGATCTTCAAATCCTTCCGCGTGCTGCGGCCGCCCTCGATGCCGATCTTCATGAGCCGGCCGACGCCCGGCTGGTCGATCGTCTGGAACGGGTCGGCGGGGACGATGTCCATCTCGCGGTACTGCGGCATGAAGCTGCCGTAGTCGTCGCGGGAGATGCCCAGGGTCGTCTGGGTCAGGTCGTTCGTGCCGAAGCTGAAGAACTCGGCCCCCTCGGCGATCTCGTCGGCCCGCAGGGCGGCCCGGGGGATCTCGATCATCGTGCCGACGGTGTACGGGATCTCCACGCCGGCCTTCTCGAACACGGCCTTCGCCGCTTCGCGGACCACGGCGGCCTGGTTCTCGAACTCCGTCTTGAAGCCGACCAGCGGGATCATCACCTCGGGGAACACCTCGTGCCCGGCCTGCTTGGTGGCGACGGCGGCCTCGAAGATCGCGGTCGCCTGCATGCGGGTCACCTCGGGGTAGACCACGCCCAGACGGCAGCCGCGGTGGCCGAGCATCGGGTTCAGCTCGTGCAGTTCGCTCACCCGGCGGTGCACGTCTTCCTTGGTGACGCCCGCGATCTTCGCCAGCTTTTCGTCCAGGCCGGGCTCCTCCTCGAGGTGCCGGTCGGAGAGGAACTCGTGCAGCGGCGGGTCCAGCAGGCGGATCGTGACCGGCTTGCCGGCCAGCGTGGTGAACAGCTTCGTGAAATCCTCCTTCTGGAACGGGAGGAGCTGATCGACCGCCTTCTGCCGGGCCTCGGCGGTCTCGGCGAGGATCATCTCGCGGATCTCGTCCAGGTGGCCGAAGAACATGTGCTCGGTCCGGCAGAGGCCGATGCCCTCGGCGCCGAAGGCGACGGCCTCGGCGGCGTCGTCGCTCTCGGCGTTCGCCCGGACGTTCAGCTTCCGGTGCTCGTCGGCCCAGCTCATGATCTTGCTGTACCGCTGGTAGGTCTCGCTATCTTCGGCCTTCATCTCGCCGTCGAGCACCTGCATCACCTCCGACGGGCTGGTCGGGATGAGGCCGGCGAAGACCTCTCCGGTGAAGCCGTCGATGGAGATGTCGTCGCCCTCCTTCAGCGTCGTGCCGCCGACGGAGACGGTCTTCTGGGCGTAATTAATCTGGAGCTCCTGGGCGCCGACGATGCACGCCTTGCCCATCTGGCGGGAGACCAGCGCCGCGTGGCTGCTCGCCCCGCCCTGGGCGGTGAGGATGCCCTTGGCGACCCGCATGCCGCGGAGGTCCTCCGGGCTGGTCTCCTTACGGACCAGCACCAGGGAAACGTCTGGATCCTTGTTCGCCTGGGCCTCAGCGGCCTCGGCGGTGAGGACGACCTTGCCGCTGGCGGCGCCCGGGCCGGCGTTGATGCCGGTCGTCAGCAGCTGGCCGGCGTCCTGGGCCTTCTTTTTGTCCGCCGTGTTGAAGATCGGCTGGAGGAGCTGGTTCAGGTCGTCCGCGGGGATGCGGCGGGGGTTCAGGGCTTCCTTGCTGTCGATCACGCCCTCTTCGACGAGGTCGTGGGCGATCCGCACGGCGGCGAAGCCGGTCCGCTTGGCGTTCCGGGTCTGGAGCATCCAGACCTTGCCCTTCTGGACGGTGAACTCGATGTCCTGGATGTCTTTGTAATGAGCCTCCAGCCGCTTGCCGATGTCGTTCAGCTCGCGGTAGGCCTCGGGCATGTCCTTCTCGAGGGTCTCCTCGATCCGCTTGGGGGTGCGGATGCCGGCCACCACGTCTTCGCCCTGGGCGTTGATGAGGTAGTCGCCGTTGAAGCCCGGGGTCCCGTCGGCGCCGTTGCGGGTCAGGCCGACGCCGGTGGCGCAGTCGTCGCCGAGGTTGCCGAAGACCATCGCCTGCACGTTGGTGGCGGTGCCCCACTCGTGCGGGATGCCGTACTGCCGGCGGTAGACGACGGCCCGGTCGTTGTCCCAGCTGTCGAAGACGGCCCCGATGGCGCCCCACAGCTGCTCCATCGGATCCTCGGGGAAGTCGCGGCCCTTCTGCTCCTTCACGACCGCCTTGAACTTGCTGACGATGTCCTTGAGCTGATCGACCGTCAGCTCGTAGTCGTACTCGACGCCGGCGTCTTCGCGGGCCTTGTCGAGGATCGTCTCGAAGGGGTCTTCATTCTGCTCGTCGCGCTCCACGCCCAGCACGACGTCGCCGTACATCTGCACGAAGCGACGGTAGCTGTCCCAGGCGAAGCGCTCGTCGCCGGACTGCTTGATGAGGGCGGCGACCGTCTTCTCGTTCAGGCCGATGTTGAGGACGGTGTCCATCATGCCCGGCATCGACTCGCGGGCGCCGGAGCGGCAGGAGAGCAGCAGCGGGTTCTCGTCGCTGCCGAACTTGGCGCCCATCGTCTCCTCGATCTTGCCGAGGGCGGCTTCCACCTGTTCCTTCACCCCCTCGGGGTACTGCCGATCGTTCTTGCTGTAGTGAACGCAGACGTCGGTGGTGATGGTGAACCCGGCGGGGACGGGGAACCCTTGCTTCGCCATCTCCGCGAGGTTGGCGCCCTTCCCGCCCAGGGTGTTCTTCATGGTGCGGTCGCCGTCGGCCGACTGACCGCCGAAGGTGTAAACGTGCTGTTGGGCCATCTGGCGCGGGGACTGATGCGAGTGCGATTTGGTTGCGAACGCCGCCACGCGAGGGAGGGCTCCGAAAGAAGCCGAGGCGAGCCGGTTCGATCCGGTTAGACCGGGGGCGCGGGCCGCGTGCGACGGGGCGGAACCGTATCGGGCGCAGAGTCCACCCGCAACCGGTCCGTCGCGGTCCCCGCGGTGTTAGAGTGACGCTCGGTTAGCCGCTCTCTTCAAGGGAGCGGCGAACGACGCCTCCCGGAGACCCAGCCGATGCGCGCCGAACTGCTGCCCCCCGTCGGTCCGGCGGTCCGATTGAAGCGCGACCTCACCGTCATCGGCCGCAAGCGGAACGTCTGCGACGTCGTGATCGAACGCGACAGCGTCTCCGCCCTGCACTGTCTGTTGGTCAAAACCGACGGCCTGCTGTTCGTCCGCGACCTCGGCAGCACGAACGGCACCACGGTCAACGGCCAACGCATCACCCGCGGCGCCCTGCTGCCGGACGACGAACTCGGCGTGGGCGGGGTGAAGTTCCGGGTGAAGCTCGGCCCCGGCACCGAGGACTTCGGGACGGGCGAAGCCAGCCAGAAGACCGAAGCCGTGCGGGCGGTGGGTTAGCCGGTCGCCGCGGCCTCCTCGGCGCCGTCTTCGGCGCCGTCGTCCTCGTCCGGATCAGCGGACGCCGTTTCGTCCCCGATGCGGACGCAGATGGCCTCGGTGCCGTTGCGCCAGTACAGCCGGCCGCGGACCAGCGCGGCGTGGTTCCAGCAGACGCCGGACAGCAGCGTCTCCCCGGCGGCGTCGCTGTAGCGGGCCAATTCCTCGAAGCCGTCCGGGGAGGCCGCGACCAACGCCAGATCGCCGTCCTCGCAGGTGACGAGCAGTGCCGGCGGGCCGTCCGCGGTTCCCACCAGCAGGACTTGCCCGTAGCCGTAGCGGCCCCGCTTCCAGACCCGCGAGCCGTCTTCGAGATCGACGCAGCTGAGGATGCCCTCGTCGAGGCCGTAGACGAAACCGTCGTGCAGGATCGCGTCGTTGAACTTCAGCTTGAAGCGATTCTCCGTCCGCCAAACCTCTGTGGCCCGCCAGTCGCCGCCGGAGCGGGCGACGTCGTAGAGCCCCGCGCCCGTGCCGTAGCCGCTGGAGAGGAAGACGCGGTCGCCGGAGACGAGCGGCAGCGCCGCGTTGACCTGGGCCTGGTTCGACCAGGGGATCTGCCACAGGGGGGCGCCGTCGACGGACAGGCCGTGCAGCGCCGTGCCGCCGTAGGCGAGGATCTGCCGCACGCCGTCCAAGTCTGCCGTGACGGGCGAACTGTAGCTCCCCACGTCGTCGCCGCTGGCCCAGAGGGTCTCGCCGTTCGCCGGATCGAGGCCCATGAACGCGGAGCCCTCCCCGGCCGCGACGCCCGGCAGCACGACGAGGGCTCCGTCCACGACCTGCGGGCTGCACGCCAGCCCCCATTCAATGTTTTCGCTCCCGCCGGGGATCAGTTCACGCTTCCATCGCAGTTCGCCGGTGCGGGCGTCGAGGCAGGTGACGAGCCCGGTGGAGCCCATCGAGTAGACGGCGCCCTCGTGGAACAGCGGCGTGCTGGCCGGGCCGTCGCCGCCGTTGGGGGCGATGCGGGAGAACCGCACCGGTTCGCCGTGGCTCCACAGCGGGGCGCCGCTGTCGGCGTCGTAGCAGGCGACGGTCTCCTCGTCCCCCCGCTGCTCCAGGGTGAAACAGCGATCGCCGACCACGCTGAACCCGCCCCAGCCCAGCCCCACCGGGTGCCGCCAGACCGTCTTCGGGACCTCCTCGGACCAATCAGTGCGCACGGTTGCGTCGAGGACGACGCCGTCCCGGTCCGAACCCCGCAGGCCGGGCCAGTCGTCGGCGTCGGCGACCAGGGGCGGGGCGTCGGCGGCCCGCCGCGCCTCGGCTGAGGCGGCCGAAGTGGGGTGAGCGGCGACGAACGCGGCGAGGCGCTCCTCGGCGTCGGGGGCGAAGCGGTAGCGGAAGCCGGTGATCTGCATCGCCCCGTCCCACTGCGGGGGGAACAGGAACCACAGCCCCCCGCCGACGGCGACCGCGGCGGCGGTGACCCCCGCCCGCGTCCGCCAGCTCCATCCGGTGTAGAACCAGACGAGGCAAACCGCAGCCAACGCGGCGGCGGAGACGGCCCCGAGCAGCACGAACCCCTCCATCGTACCGTCGCCGTCGGTGAGCCAGTCGGCGAGCGACCACGCGACGAACGGCGCGAGCAGCCCGACGACGATCGCGCCGAGGCCCACGGTCCGCCACACGCGGCGCGGTCCGGAGGCCGGCGGAGCCGGGGCTGCCTGTGGGGCGTCGGCGGCCGGGGGAGTGGGCTCGGGGGCGGGAGCGTCGGTCACGGCAGCCGGGCGGGAGGGGGCGAACGGGCGAGTGTCGGTTCGCCCCCGCCGCTCGGCAAGGCCCGGCCCCGTCGACTCAGTCCCGCAGCGGTCGGACGACGACGGCGGCGCCGTCCCAGCGGAGGCGGGCGTCGTCCCGCTCCGGGTTCGACTCGTGGAACGGGATGGCGGCCCGCTCCCGGTCCGTCAGCAGGCGATCGAGCGCTCTGCGGTCGAAGTCCGGCGGCAGGACGTCGGCCAACTCGGCGGCGTGCACCCGGGCGAGGCGCCGGTTCTCCGCCGGACAGGCGATCAACGCTTCCAGCAGGATCGACCGCGGAATCCAGGCGGCCCGTCGCCGGACCGCCGCGGCGTCCGCCTCCGGCAGACGGCCGAACAGGCGGTGGTCGTCGGCCAGCGGGGCCAGCCGCATCGCCGCCTCCCCCCGCAGTCGTTGCAGCTCCCGCTCGTCCGGCAGATCGTTCACGGCGGTCGCCACACCGATCGCGGCGGCGATCGAGGCGAACCGCTCGGCGGACCAGCCTAGTTCCTTCAGCCACCCCGGCGCCCGCGGCGACTTCGCCAGGGAGGCGGCGAGGGCGGAGCCGCGCAGGCGGTCGCGCACGGCGTGATCCTCCGCCTCAGCAAGCGCCGCCACCGTGCGGGTCGACGCGGCCGGCCAGTCCGGAGCCGACGGCAGCGCCTCGGCGAGCGACGCCATCCCCTCGGGGCCCAGCGTCTCGGCCAGCCGCAGAAAGTCCGCGAAGTCCCGCTCCGACACCGGCGTCGCCGCGTCGATCCGTACCGAGAGCGTGCGGACCGGCGGGGGTTCCCCGCACCCGGCGAGCGTCAGCCCGACAGTCAGACCCACGGCGGCGGCGAGGGAGGTTCTCACGTTCTTCCGAGTCGTCCGCCCGGGCGCCGCACGCCAGTCCGACCGCCCGCGCACGCAAAACCGCCCCGCCGGGAGGCCCGGCGGGGCGGTCGAATCTCAGCGGATCGGACGGAGCGTTAGCGGCGGTTCAGGGCCGCGGGCTCGTTCCCGAAGATGATCGTCGGCCGGCCGGAGCTGCCGCCGATGTCGTTCGCGTTGTAGATGTACTCCGCGTCCAACGCTTTGCGGATCATCGACTCGGCCTCCATCAGGTGGGCCTTGGTGTAGGCGTCCGCGGCGTCGCTGTGCGCCTCCAGGAAGGCGGCGATCTGATCGGCCGTCTCCGTGAGCTGCATCGTGGCGAGGTTGGAGATCGGCTTGAAGGCCGCCCCGCTGCCGGCGCCCGGCAGGCTGAGGTCGATCAACCGGTTGACGTGCTCCCGCTGCAGGTTCCGCCGCAGGCTGGAGATCATCGGCTGCCGGGGGGTGAACTCGCCCTCCGGCACGTCCTTCAGCTCGGTCCAAACGGCGGACCGCACCGTTTCCAGCAGCTCCGGCAGGGTGAAGGCGTCTTCCCCGGCGGGGACCTGTAGCTCATTGTCGTACACCCGCCGCAGCACGGTCGGGTTGAGCACCTGGGTCATCGCGGAGGCCTGCATCCCCTCGATGCGGTCGTGCACCGGGAAGACGCTGTCGTTCATGGCGCTCCGCCAGCCGCTCCCGTCCAGCCACTTGGCCGTGGTCAGGTGGGAGAGCAGTTCCGGCGTCAGGCCGTAGGCGTCGTCGCGGAAGCTGTTCTCGATGACGAACTCCAGCGCCTCGCGCTGATCCTTCGCGTCGACGACCTTCAGCGGCGGGGTTTCGCTGTCCTGACCCTTCACGTCGCGGCGGACGAACACGCCGCCGATCCAGTTGGACATCATCCCGAGCTGACGCATCTGCATCGAGAGCGTCATCTCGTAGCCTTCGCGGGCTTTGAACCAGCCGTCGCCGTCTTCGACGAACGCTTCGAGCAGCTTGGTGCGGCGGTCTCTGATCAGCTCCATCTGATCCTTGGCGTAGGTCAACGGGTCGGAGCCGAAGTCGTAGCGGCGGGCGAAGGGGTCTGGGCCGGAGGTGTCCTCGTCGGTGCCGAAGGCGAGCTCCGGCTCCGTGCTGCGGGCGAGCAGCTTGGGCAGCTCCTTGGCGTCGGCGGTGTAGCCGTACTCGATCGCCCAAACGTCGTAGGGGCCGATGCCTTCCATCGCGTAGGCGCCCTGCTCCTCGCCGGCGTTGAAGCGGATGTTGATCGGCGTGTAGTCCATCACGCTGGTCGCGATCAGGCCCTTGCCGCCGTTGATCTCGCTAAAGCTGGAAACGGCGGTCGCCTTGAAGTTGTGCCGCAGGCCGAGCGTGTGGCCGACCTCGTGGGCGACCAGGTGGGCGAGCTGCGGACCGATGAAGCTCTCCGGCATGCCGTCGAGCATCTGTTCGTCGGACTCCTCCTCGTCGTCCCCCTCGGACTTCTTGGCCTCTTCGTCCGACTCCTCCTCGCCGTCTTCGGCGGGGTCTTCGTCCTTCTTGTCGCCGTCGTCGTCGCCGTCGGCGTCGTCCTCTTTCGCCTCGGCCTTGGCTTTGGCCTTCTTCGCGTCGTAGGCCCGCATCGCCAGTTCCATGCGGAGGGCGGCCAATTCGGCGCCCTTCTCATTGGCGGCGAGGCAGAGACCGTTCTTCTGAACGCCGGTGCCGATCAGGCCGTCGAACTGGTCGTCGCCCATCATCTCGGCGTTCACCCGCCCGGCGGCGTGCCCGGCGAGCGGGTCGAAGGCGCGGCGAGCGATCTCCGCGGCCACCGCGGCCCGGTCGCCCGGCTCGGCGAACCGCACCCGCGGATCCCAGTTGGGGTGCTCCGCCAGCCAGGCCAGCGTTTCCGGCCCCATGCCCTGCATGGCGACCTTCGGCATCACCTTGTCGAACTGCATCTGGAAGTGCCGGATCCAGCCGTCGGTCAGGATGATGTCCGCGTCGAGGATCTCGCCGGTCTCCGGGTTGATCCGGGAGGGGCCGATCGCCGTGCCGACGTCGTTGTTCAGCCAGCGGACGAAGTTGTAGCGGACGTCCTCCGGGTCCTTGTCCATATGGCGACCGGTGTTGGCGTCCTGGTACTCGACCTGGATCGCGTCTTCGATGCCGATTTCCTCGAACGCCTTGTTCCAGGACTCGATACCCTCCTTGACCCAACGCCGGTAGCGGACCGGCGTGGTGTGCTCGACGTAGAAGACGATCGGCTCCTTCGGCGGGCTGACCTTCAGCTTCGGGTCGGCCTTCTCCAGGTGCCAGCGGGTGATGTAGCGGACGCGGGTCTCGTCGTCGTCGTACTTGCCGTAGTCGCTGTAGGCGGTCGTGAAGTAGCCGACGCGCTGGTCCGCCTCACGGGGTTTGAAGCCGGGGCTGGGCTTCAGCACGCTGAAGCTGTAGTGCAGCGTCTTGAGCTGACCGCCGGAGCCGGGAACCTCGAAGGCGACTTCCACGTTCTCCGTGAACGCTTTGGCCTGCTTGATGCCGAAGATCCGCGGGGTGCTACGGTTGATCGAGAGCCCCTGGAAAAAATCGCCGGCCTTGCCGACGCAGAGGGCGTCCATGTCGATCACCGGCCCGCCGCCGGGGCCCATCGTGACGATGGGGATCTCCATCAGCACGCGGTCGGTGAACAGCCGCTCAACGGAGGCCTTAGCCTCTTTCTCGGAGGTCCGCACGTCGACGTTGGGGGCGATGACCGCCAGCACCTTGTCGTAGCGCTTGAACTTCACGTAAAGATCGCCCGCCTGAAGACCGGCGAACTCCTCGCCGCTGGCGACGGTCAGGGCGACGAAGTACTGCTGCGAGGCGAAGTCGCCGGGCAACTCGGCGAACATCTGGCCGTCTTTGGACCGCGTCCAGAGCGTCCAGAGGGGCTTTTCGGCGGTGCCGTCAGCCTTGGTGGGGCTGGCGACTTTATCGAACCCTTCCAAGACCTTGGCGTGTTCCGGGAAGTCCGATTTGTCCTCCGCTTCTGCAAAGGAGGCGGACGCCCCGAGGAGGCAGGCGGCGGCCGCCCACGCGAGGGGCTGGAAGAAATGAGTTCGACGTCTCATCGGATGCAGGACTGGTGGTTCGTGGGAAGAAGACCGTAGCGGGGCCGAGTCCGGGAGGACCTGCGGCCGGACACGCCGACGCACCTGTGCGCTGGAGCGACGTCGTCAGACTTTCCATATTCTTCCCGACCGACGGGGGTGGGCAAGCCCCCGGCGCCGGGAGGCGGGAATCTCGGTGGTCGAGCGGAACCGATCGACGCGCGAAAAGCGGCGCCGAGGGTCGTGCGGTCGGACGTGTCAGGCAGAGAACCGGGAAACGCCCGGGCGTTTCACGGACGTTCCCCGCCGCGGGGGCGGGCGGAAGCCGCCCCCGGAGAGAAGCTGCCCGTCAGACGACGTCGACGATCAGGCAGGTGATGTTGTCCTTCGAACCGCCCTCCTGGGCCGCCCGCACGACGGCTTCCGCCGCGGCCTGCGGGTCCGGCTGGGACACCAGCAGATCGCGGAGCGGCTCCCCGTCCAACCCGTCCGTCACCCCGTCACTGCACAGCAGGAAGCGGTCGCCCCGTTTCGGCTCCAGCGCCTTCACGCACGCCCCCTGTCCGCCCTCCTTGCTGCCGAGGTAACGGTAAAGCACGTTCTTATAGCGGTGCGTCGCCGCCTCCTCCGGCTTGATCGTGCCGGCCTCCACCAAAGCCTGCACGAGGCTGTGGTCCGTGGTGAGCTGCTTGAGTTGACCGTCGCGCAGCCGATAAACCCGGCTGTCGCCGACGCCGCCGACGTGCAGCAACCCGCCCGCCGCCACGAGGAACACCACGGTGGTGCCCATCTGGTTCTGCTCCGGGTCGAGGGCCCCGGCGGCCATGATCTCCGAGTTCGCCTCCGCGACGGCCCGGTCCAGCAGTTGGGAGACCGCCTCCTTCCCCGCCCGCTTGAAGTCAAGCTTGGCGATCAGGGCTTCCGGAATCATCTCGACGGCCATGGCACTGGCCTTCTCGCCGGCCGCCTGTCCGCCCATTCCGTCGGCGACGATGAAGAACCGCCCGTCCGGATCGACGTGGGCGCTGTCCTCGTTGTTCTTCCGAAAGTTCCCCGTGATGCTCAGCACGCCGTGCCGCAATTTGATCGGCTTGGATGACGCGGAGCGGCCCATGAACAGCACGGCGGGCGGGGGATTGGGAGGCCGAAGCGGTGCGGGAAGTCAATGCACAGTCTACGGCACCGCCCCTCCGGAAACACACGACCCGCTTGCGTTCCGTGAAGACGGCCCCACATCCCGCCGGTCGTGCGGGGCCGCCGGGCCCGCCGCTCAGGGGGCGTCCACCGGCTCGACGGCCGGCAGCACGGTTTGCAGGAAGTCCCGCGTGCCGACCGTGGTGGCGGAGAGGAACATCTCGCCCCGCTCGAACCCCGCGGCGGCCCCGTTCGACAGGCTGGCGCCCTCCAAGATGCTCCAGACGCGCTTCTTCTCCGCCGGGAACTGCGATTTGTAGCACTTCACCGCCGCGACCTTCTTCTCGTAGGTCGCGGTGATGTCCGTCACGAAGGCCCCGCCGTGCGGCGGCAGGGCGGTCGTGCTGAAGCCGAGCGGGTACCAGACCTGTTTGTCGATCCGGTGGACCGGCAGGTGGTCGAAGTGTTCGTCCCATTTGCACAGCCGGCTGTAGAACACGGCCGCGTCGGTAATCTGCGTCGCCTGCCAATGGTCCGGCGAGGCCATCGGCGTCTTGTCCGCGATGCCCAGCACGACCTTCGGCCGGAAGCGGCGAAAGACCTTCGCCAGTTCGCAGCGGGCCTCGAACGAGTCGAACAGCCGCCGGTTCGGCAGTTCGAGCGTCTGCCGGTGATGCAACCCGAGAGTCTCGGCGGCGGCTTTCGCCTCGGCGAGGCGTTCCTCTCGGCCGCTGCTGCCGGGGGTCGGCTCGCCGTCGGTCAGATCGACCAGCCCCACGCGGTAGCCTTGCTCCACGAGCCGGGCGAGCGTGCCGCCGCAGCCGATCTCCACATCGTCCGGGTGGGCCCCGACGGCGATCACGTCCAACGGTTGCGGCAGTTCGTCGGTCACAGCAGCGGGCGGAGAGGTCGGGAACGGGCCGGCACGGTACCGCCGACCCCGCCGCCGCGTCACCCCCGCCGGCCCGCTCGCCGCGACGGGCCCCGGCTCAATGAACCTCGTCGTGCAGATCGGCGAACCAGCGGACGGTGCGGCGCAGGCTCTCCGTGTGATCCTCCCGCTCCCAGGCGGGCCGGTTCCAAACGTCCAGCTCGTAGTCGCCCGTGTAGCCGCACTCGGCCAGCCGGTGGATGAGCGTCGTCAGCGGCAGCGATCCGTTGCCGGGGTATTGCCCCTGACCGCGGCGTTCGCCCCGCCCCGCTCTGACCCGGCAATCGGCGAGTTTGACCAGCTTTACCGCGTGGGCGAACTCGTGCACCCGGTTCACCAGCGAGGGATTCCGGGCCATCAGCAACGTGGGCAGCGCCATGCCGACGTTCGGCCGGCCCACCCGATCCAACAGCTTGAGCGTGTCCGACACCGACCGCACCACGCTGTCCCGTACCAGCCGACCCGGGAGCGGCTGGACCGCGATCGAGACGTCGAACTCCGCCGCCATCGCGCCGAGCTTCCGCAGCGTGCCCGGGATCAGGTTGTGGGAGGCGTGCCGCTCCGTAAAACAGCCGTTGCCGCCGGTGGCGACGCACACGCACTTCGCCCCCACCTCGCCCGCGAGCTTGATCGCTTCCGCCGCCTCGAACCAAGCCTGCCGCCGATCGAACTCGTCGCCGTGGGTGAATCCGCCGATCCAGGAGAGGCTGCTGACGCTCACGCCCGACCGCCGGACCGCCTTGGCGACTTCCCGCCGGGAGCGCGAGCGGAACTTACCGTTCCAGAGGCCGACCGCATCGAAGCCGCAGTCCGCGACGGCGGACAGGTCCCGCTCCATGCTCCAGCGGCGGGTGGTCGGCTGGCCGAGAGCCAGCCGCGGCCGGGGCAGCGGTCGCGGGGCGTCCTCGCAAACCAGCATCAATCCGGACAGCCGCGGATCGGGAGACGGTCCCGCGGACGCCGAGGGGGAGGTTGAGGAAGACGCGGGGACGGGCGGCACGATCGATCGGCGGCGGGTTCGCGGGCGGATCCGGCATCGGGGGTCGGCGCTCCCCCGGCGGAGCAAGGATTAGCGTCCAGGGACGCAGCGAAACACTGTCCAGCGCTCCGATTTTTTGCGTCCTGCGGGCTGTCGGGGCCGGAGCGATCGGCGTGCCGCCGGCCCAAGTCCAAACGTCACGTGAAGATCCGGCGAACGGCCCCGGAACTGACAATTTTTCTTAGGAACTTCTGTTCAGGTCGGCGGTTGTCGCGGCTCCGCACCGCTTTCGGCGTGACGGCGTGGGCGAATCCGCGACAGGCCTCCCCGGGGCTGTCGTCAGCCCCGGCAGCCGGACGTTCAGTCCCCGAGACGATCAGAAAATGCCGAGCTGATCGCGGGCGTCGTCGGTCATCCGCTCCGGCGACCAGGGCGGATCCATGGTGAGGGTCACGTCGCATTCGCCGACGCCCTCCACCCGTTCGACCGCCGATTTGGCGTTCTGCACGATCTGCGGGCCTGCGGGACAGGCCGGGCTCGTGAGGGTCATCGAGACCTTCGCCTGCCCGCCCTCCTCCTCCGGCGGGACGACGTCGTAGACCAGTCCCAAGTCGACGATGTTGACCATCAGTTCCGGGTCGATCACCTCCTTGAGGGCGTCGACGAGTTCAGATTCGGCAGGCATCGGGGCGGAGCGGTCGGAGAGCAGGGAGCGAAGGGGGCGGAGACGGGACGCGGCGTCAGTCGCCGATACCGAGTTTACGCTCCGTCGCGGCGGCGAGCGCCTGCCGCACGGGGTCGACGTTCACCCGGTCCAGCACCTTGTCGAAGAACCCGGCGACGATCATGTGCATCGCCTCCGACTCCATCAGCCCGCGGCTGCGGCAATAGAACAGCTGTTCCTCGTCCACGCGGCCGGTCGTGGCCCCGTGGGTGCAGCGGACGTCGTCCGCCTCAATCTCCAGCCCCGGGATGCTGTCGCTGCGGGCGTCCTCGGAGAGCATCAACGAGTCGCAGCGCTGGTAGCCGTCGGTCCGCTGGGCGACCTCCTCCACCTTGATCATCCCCCGCCAGACGACCTTCGACTTATCCCGCAGAACCGTCTTGTAGAGCAGGTCGCTGTCGGTGTCGGGAGCGTTGTGCGCCTGCTGGGTGTAATAGGACAGGTTCTGACGGCCGGTGGAGAACGTGACCCCGTTGACCTCCCCGCGGGCGCCGCGGCCGTCCAGCTTCACGTCCTGATGGACGTGGGCCAGCTTCGCTCCGAGGCCGCCGACAGTCCACTGGAGCAAGCCGTCCCGGCCCACGCGGCCGCACTGATGGGCGAAGTGCAGCGTGTTCGCGTTCCAGTTCTGCAATTGGGCGTAGCGGAGCTTCGCCCCGTCGCCGACGAACAGCTCGACCGCTCCGACGTGCAGCCCAGCGTCTTCGCCGAGGCTGGCGGTTTCTTCGAGGAGTGCCGCGTCCGCCCCGTCCTCAAGGATCACGAGGGTGTGCGACAGGTCGCAGTTCCCGGTCCCGCTGAGCCCGATCAGGCTGTGCAGGGGCTGTTCGAGGGATACGTTCCGCGGGACGTACAGCACGGTCCCGCCGGTCCAGAAGGCCCCGTGCCAGGCGGCGAAGCGGTCGGCCTCCGGGCTGACGCCTTTCGTCATCAGATACGGCTCGAGCAGCTCGCCGTGGGTGTTGACGAGGTCCGAAAGGCAACCGAAGACGACGCCGGCCTCCTTCAACTCCTCGGACAGCTCCACGTGAGCGGCGGCGCCGTCGGCGTGCACCGCCCGGCCGCCGAACCCGGCGGCGTCGGTCATGCCGCCGGCGAATTCCGCCGGGTTCGCCCCCGATTCCGCGAGCGAAAACTTCTCCGGCCGCAGGAACCGCAGCTCCACCCGTCGATATTCCTCCGCCGGGTCCGGCTTGGCGAGGTGGGCGAGGTACTCGGCGAACGCCTCCCGCCGCCGCTCCGTCACCCAGGCTGGCTCGGTGCGGGTTTCAAGGAACCGTTCGAACGCGTCCGCGTCGAACGTGGCGGGGGCCGGGGCGGCGGTGAGGGCGGATTTCATGGAGAACGAGTGGGCGCGCGTCGGGCGAACCGACGGCTGGGAGGACGAACGGGAAACCGGCGAACGGGGCGTCAGCCCACGCTGCCCTCCATCTGCAGTTCGATGAGCCGGTTCATCTCGACGGCGTATTCCATCGGCAGCTCCTTGACGAGCGGTTCGATGAAGCCGGTGACGATCATCCCGCTGGCCTCAGCCTCCGACAGGCCGCGGCTCATCAGGTAGAACAGCTGGTCCTCGGCGATCTTGGAGACGCTCGCCTCGTGCTCCAGCGAAACGTCCGCCTCCTCGCATTCGATGTACGGGTAGGTGTCGGACTTGCTCTCCGGGTCGAGGATCAGCGCGTCGCAGACGACGTTGCTCTTGGAGCCTTTCGCCCCGTCCATGACCTTGACCAGGCCGCGGTAGGAACTGCGGCCGCCGTCCTTGGACAGGCTCTTGGAGATGATCCGGCTGGAGGTGTTCGGGGCGGCGTGCACCATCTTGGCGCCGGCGTCCTGGTGCTGGCCGGGACCGGCGAAGGCGATCGACAGCGTCTCCCCGCGGGCGCCCTCCTCCAACAGGTGGCACGCCGGGTACTTCATTGTCAGCTGCGAGCCGAGGTTGCCGTCGACCCACTCCATCGTGGCGTCGCCGTACACGTGAGCCCGCTTGGTGACGAGGTTGTAGACGTTGTTCGACCAGTTCTGAATGGTCGAATACCGGCAGCGGCCCTTCTTCTTGACCACGATCTCCACCACGGCGCTGTGCAGCGAGTTGCTGCTGTACGTCGGGGCCGTGCAGCCTTCGACGTAGTGAATGTTGGCACCCTCGTCGACGATGATCAGCGTCCGCTCGAACTGGCCCATGTTCTCGCTGTTGATGCGGAAATAGGCCTGCAGCGGGAACTGGATCGACACGCCCGGCGGGACGTAGATGAAGCTCCCGCCGCTCCACACGGCGCTGTTCAGGGCGCTGAACTTGTTGTCGTCCGCGGGGATGACGGTCGCCCAGTACTCGCGGAACAACTCCTCGTGCTCCCGCAGGGCGCTGTCGGTGTCGGTGAAGATCACGCCCTGATCGGTCAGGTCCTGCTGGAGCGAGCCGTAGACGACCTCGCTCTCGTACTGGGCCTTCACGCCGGAGAGATACTTCTGCTCCGCCTCCGGGATGCCGAGCTTCTGGTACGTCTTGCGGATGTCCTCCGGCACGTCGTCCCAGCTGCGCTCCTGCCCGGCGCTGGCCTTCATGTAGTAATAGATGTCCTGATAATCGATCTTACCGAGATCGCCGCCCCAGTCCGGCGTGGGGCGCTGCTCGAACAGGGCGAGGCTGTCGAGCCGGTAGTCCCGCATCCAGGCGGGCTCCTTTTTCATCTCCGAGATCTGCGCGACGACCTCGCGGTTCAACCCCTTGCGGGACTTGAACGCGTACTTGTCGGTCGGATCGTGGAAGCCGAAGCGATAATCGCCGAGGTCCACGTCCGGCCGGTCGGCGACCGGGGACTCGAAGTCGCGGGCGGGGGCGTCGGCGGTCGGGGTGTCGAGGGCGGCGGGCATGGTCGTGCGTCGGAAGGAGGAAATAGCAGCGGTGACGGCGGGGCGGCGGCCGGTGCGGGCCGGCTCAGGCGACCCCCGCCAATTCGGACTCCGTCCCGGCCTTGAGCGAATCCGCCTCCGCGGCGGCGTCCGGGTGCCGCTCGCGAACGCCGGCGTACCCCTGGGAGTACAGTTCTTCCGCCAGCTCTTTGCCGCCGGTCTCCACGATCCGCCCGCCGAGCATCACGTGCGTGTACTGCGGCGTGTTGTAGTGCAGCAGACGATCATGGTGGGTGATGATCAGGACGCCGGTGTCCTGCTCCTTGGCCAGTTTGGCGACTCCCTCGGAGACCACGTTCACCGCGTCGGTGTCCAGGCCGCTGTCGGTTTCGTCGAGGAAGGCGAAGCGGGGGCGGAGCATCGCCATCTGGACGATCTCCATCCGCTTCTTTTCCCCGCCGCTGAAGCCCTCGTTGAGGTACCGGCGGGCGAAGGCGCGGTCGACGCTCAGTTCGTCCATCCGCTCGTACAGTTCGCGGCGGTATTCCCGCATCGGGATGAGGTCGCCGCCCTCTTTGCGGTCCGGGTTGCGGACGTTGGAGACCGCGTGCCGGAGGAAGTCGGCCACCTTCACGCCGGGGATCGTGACCGGGTACTGGAAGGCAAGGTACAGCCCCTTGCGGGCCCGCTGGTCGGCTTCCAGTTCGATGATCTCCTCCCCGTCCAGCGTGACGCTGCCGGAGGTCACCGCGTAGCCGGGATGCCCGGCGAGGGCGTAGGCGAGGGTGCTTTTGCCGCTGCCGTTCGGACCCATCAGGGCGTGCACCTCGCCGCTGTTGAGCGTGAGGTTCACGCCGCGCAGGATCGGCGTGTCGCCGACGGAGACGTGCAGATCGGTGATTTGGAGGGTGCTCATTGCGCTCGGATAGCTTCGTTATTGACCGGTCGCGGCGACCGGTCGTCACTCTGGATGGATAAAAAAGTCGCGTCAGACGGCGAGCGGCCGGACGGTCACGGCGTCGCCGGCCAACACGGGCAGGGCGACGCGACCGGAATGATGCGGGACGGGCAGCCGCTCCTCGGTCGCTCCTGACCGGCGGGCGAGCGTGCGGGCGTTGATCCGGTCCTGAAGCCGCAGGATGCCTTCCAGCAACGCTTCGGGCCGGGGCGGGCAGCCGGGGACGTACACGTCCACCGGCACTACCAGGTCCACGCCTTTGACGACGTGATACCCGTGTTTGAAGTACGGTCCCCCGCCGACCGTGCAGGCGCCCATCGCCAGCACGTACTTCGGCTCCGGCATCTGCTCGTAGAGCCGACGCAGCCGGGAAGCCATTTTGTGCGTCACCGTGCCGGCGACGATCATGAGGTCGGCCTGACGGGGCGAGGCCCGAAAGGCGCCGCAGCCGAACCGTTCGAGATCCACCCGCGGGCCGCCGATGGCCATCATCTCCATCGCGCAACAGGCGATGCCGAAGGTCATCGGCCAGATCGCGTTCGCCTGCCCCCAGTTGAGAGCCTGCGAAACCGTGGTAAGGACGACGTTTTCCTCGAACCGGCCCTCCAGCCAGCCGCCGTCGGCGGGCTGGGAGGTCGGCGGACGCTCCAGGAGCGTGCCGGGATCGTCGGCGAAGGCGGCGGCGGGAACGGCGGCGACGCTCATGATCGACCCCCCGCGTTGGCCGGAGCCGCCCCGACGAGGGCCGAGCCGTTCGGCGTGAATTCGCAGCAGGAATCCCCGTCCCGGCAGCAGCGGGTCAGGGCGACGCCGGTGCCGAGCACGCGCTCGAACACCTTCTGTTCCAACTCGCAGATCTGAGGATCGTCCTCGGAAATGTCCAGATACGGGCAGTGGTGCTCCCGCAGGATCGGCAGCGGACCGCTGTCGTCGATTTCGACGGTGAAGCCGTGCACCTGCAGGGCGTCGCGGAGCCCCGCGAGCCGCTGGCGCAACTCGCCCTCTCCCTCGGCGTCGCCGCCGTAGCGGGACACGAGCGTGTCCTGCAAACGGCCGAACAGGAACGCCCGCACCTTCTCGTCCTCCACCTCGGACAGGGCGGACCACATCGCGTCGGCCAACTCCTGATAGTTGGAGCCGAGGGCCCGGCGGCCGTCCGGCGTGAGCCCGTACAGATGGCGGGGCCGTCCGCGGCCGACGCTGACGGGGCGGCGATCGACCAACCCGGCGTCCGAGAGCCGGGTGAGCCGCTGCCGCACGGCGGTCGCGGTCACGCCGAGATCGTCGCACAACTCTTCAATTCCTGCCCGCGACCGCCGGTTCAGGCGGGCGAGCAAGGTGCGGTCGGCGGCGGAGACGGGTTCGCTCACGGGGTCATCGTACGGGGGCCGAACGTTTCAACAACTGGGGGTGTGACAAATGCCGGGGGATGAGCCCGCATTGAGATGCGATCCCACCAACTGTCCCGCCCTTTTGGCCTTGCCTACCGCGGCGGAGTCGCTCTAGCCATGATGGCCGCCTCCCGCCGACGGGCCTCGCGTCGGCCGAATGTTCGAACCCCCCGCCCCCTGGCAGATGTCGACTTCGCCCCGAGCCACCTCGTTCGCACTCCTGCTCGCACTGTTCTTTGCAGCCGGCCCGGCCCCGGCACAGGACGCCCCCCTCGCTGATGAGCCCGCCGCGGAAGCGGCCACCGACCCGATCGCCGTGAAAGGCGGCGAAGAGATCGGGGAGGACGCCCCGCCGGAAACAGTCGCGGCGGAGGGGGAGGCCGACGTCGAAGGCGTCGAGGCGCTCACGCCGGAGGCGACGGGTTGGCAGGCGACCGTGAACGAGGGGGCCGGCGCCGTCGCGGGGGCGATGGCGACCGTCATGTTCTACGACCTCAGTTCCCCGTTCATGGAGGAACCGATCGGACTGGCCGCGGTCGTGGTGATGCTGGTGCTCGCCGCCATCTTCTTCACCGTCTACACCGGCTTCATCAACCTTCGCGCCTTTAAGCACGCGCTGGAGATCACCGCCGGGAAATGGGACACCCCCGGCGACGAGGGCGAGGTTAGCCACTTCCAGGCGCTGGCGGCCGCCTTGTCGGCGACGGTGGGCCTGGGCAATATCGCCGGCGTCGCCATCGCCGTGAGTATGGGCGGCCCCGGGGCGGTCTTCTGGATGGTGATCGCCGGCCTGCTGGGCATGTCCAGCAAATTCATGGAATGCACGCTGGGGCAGAAGTACCGGAAGGTCCGGGCCGACGGCAAAATCATGGGCGGGGCGATGTACTACCTCAGCGACGGGCTGAGCGGCATCAATCTCAAACCGCTGGGCGTGGTACTGGCGGGGCTGTTTGCGGTGCTGTGCGTCGGCGGGTCGATGATGGGCGGCAACGCCTTCCAGGTGAATCAGTCCCTCGGCGCGGTCGGTAAGCAGTTTCCCGAGCTGCTCGAATATCGCTGGGTCTACGGGCTGGTGATGACCTTCCTGGTCGGGCTGGTGATCCTGGGCGGGATTCAGCGGATCGCCGCGACGGCCGGCAAGATCGTGCCGCTGATGTGCGGGATCTACGTCGCCGCCTGCCTGTTCATCCTCGGCAAGAACTTCACCGAGATCCCCGACGCGTTCGGCACGATCGTCGGCGAGGCGTTCAAATGGGACTCCGCCTACGGCGGGTTCATCGGCGTGTTGATCATGGGCTTCCGCCGGGCGGCGTTCTCCAACGAGGCCGGCGTCGGCTCCGCGGCGATCGCCCACTCCGCGGCGAAGAGCGAGTACCCGATTCAGGAAGGCATCGTCGCCCTGCTGGAACCGTTCATCGACACCGTGGTCGTCTGCACGATGACGGCGCTCGTCATCGTGATTACCGGCGCCTACGCCGACCCGGAACTCGCCACGTACGTCGAAAACAACAACGGCGCCGCCCTCACCAGCGCCGCGATGGGCAGCGAAATCTCCTGGTTCCCCTACGTGCTGTCCGGGGCCGCGGTGCTGTTCGCCTACTCCACGATGATCTCCTGGAGCTACTACGGGGAGCGGAGCTGGTGCTACCTGTTCGGCGACGCCGCCTCCATCGTCTACCGGATCATCTTCCTGATCTTCGTGTTCCTGGGCTCGATCATCAGCGCGACGAACGTGCTGGAACTGGGCGACCTGATGATCCTCGGCATGGCGATCCCGAACATCATCGGCGTCGTGCTGCTCTCCCCCGTCGTGAAGCGGGATCTGAACGCCTACTGGTCGAAGTACCGCAGCGGCGAGCTGAAGCGGGAGGTCGCCGCGGAGTTCGAAGCGGCTGAAAAAGCGGCCAGCTGAGTCGGCGAGGTCCGGAGAGCGTCGCGTCTCGGACCCTTCGAGGGTCCGGGACGCTGGCGTGAGGTCCCGTTCTGGCGGTGCGATTCGAACGCGGCCGTCAGGCCGTGCCGTTGATCCGTTCCAGCAGCATCGCCCGGACGGTCTTCGGGTCGGCGCCGGAGACGGCTTTCAACACCTGACCCATCAGCGGGCCGACCGCCTGCTGCTTGCCGCCGCGGACGGTCTCCACGGCGACGGCGTTCTTCGGGTTCGCCAGGGCGTCGTCGATGGCGGCCTCCAATTCGGCCCCGCCGGTCACCGCGATCAGGCCGCGCTCGTCGACGATCGCGTCGACCGTCTCCGGCGTGTTCTGGTCCCGCGGGCGGGCCAGCAGGTCCGCGTAGACGTCGCGGGCGGCCTTCGTGTTCAGTTCCCCGGCCGAGACCCGCTTGAGCAGATGGCCGAGCGTCCCCGCGGGGATCGGGAACGTTTCGATCTCGTAATTCAGCTCCGACAGGTCGCGGAGCACGTCCTGGGTGCACCAGTTCGCGGCCCGCTTGCCGTCGTCGGCGGTCTGGGCGACCTCCTCGTAGTAGTCGGCGAACGGTTTGCCGCGCTCGATGATCACGCCGGCGTCGTAGTCGCTCAGCTCCCACACCTCGCCGATCCGCACGCGGCGGTCGGCCGGGAATTCGCCCAGTTCGCCCCGCAGCTCCTCGATCGCCTCCTCGGTGAGGGTCACGGGGACGAGGTCCGGGTCCGGGAAGTAGCGGTAGTCGCTGGCTTCCTCTTTGGTCCGCTGGGCGACGGTGACCTGCTTGTCCGGGTCCCAGCCGCGGGTGCTCTTGGGGGCGTCCTTGATCGTGTGGCCGGTGCGGTCGAACTCGTCCAGTTGACGGGTGCGTTCGAACTCGATCGCCGCCTCGACGCCGCGGAAGGAGTTGAGGTTCTTCACCTCGCAGATCGGCGTCGCCTTCACGCCCTCCGGCGTGGCGATCTTGAAGTTGACGTTCACGTCGCACCGCAGGCTGCCCTCCTGCATGTTGCAGTCGGAGACGCCGAGGTACGTGAGGAGCAGCTTGAGCCGTTCGAGGTAGGCCCGCGCCTCCGCGGCGCTGCTCATGTCCGGTTCGGAGACGATCTCCACCAGCGGGGTGCCGGCCCGGTTCAGGTCGACGCGGCTGACGCCGCCGGCGTGCATGTTCTTGCCGGCGTCCTCTTCGAGGTGGGCGCGGGTGATGCCGACGCGCTTCGTCCCCTCGTCGGCGTCGATGTCCAGCCAGCCCTCGCCGCAGACCGGCAGGTCGTACTGGCTGATCTGATAGCCCTTGGGCAGGTCCGGGTAGTAGTACTGCTTGCGGTCCCACTTGCAGAAGCGGGCGATCTCGCAGTTCAGCGCGAGGCCCACCTTCACCGCCATGCGAAACGCCGCGGCGTTCAACACCGGCAGCGAGCCCGGCAGGCCGAGCACCAGCGGGTCAGTGCGGGTGTTCGGTTCGTCCGGGGCGAAGTCCGCCGCGCAACCGCTGAACAGCTTCGTGCGGGTCGCGAGCTGGACGTGCACCTCCAACCCGATGACCGGCGTGACCTTCCGATCGTCGCTCACGGCGTCGTCCTCGTCACGTTGTGCCCCGTCTGAGTGGGTTGTCCCGTCTGATCCTGAAGCGGCGGGACCCGCTTGTGCCAATCGGTGGCCGCCTCGTACATCCGGGCGGCCCGCAGCAGGCTCGGCTCCGACAGCGCCGGGCCGAGCAGTTGCAGCCCGATCGGCAGGCCTTTGGAGAACCCGCAGGGCAGCGAAATCGCCGGGATGCCGGCGAGGTTCGCGCTGATCGTGTAGACGTCCGAGAGGTACATCGCCAGCGGGTCGTCGGCGAGTTCCCCGATGGCGAACGCGGTCGTCGGCGTCACCGGCGAGGCGAGCACGTCGCAGGTCTTGAAGGCGGCGACGTAGTCCTGCTGGATCAGGCGACGGACCTTCATCGCCTTCAGGTAGAAGGCGTCGTAGTACCCGCTGGAAAGGGCGTAGGTGCCCAGCATGATCCGGCGCTTCACCTCGTCGCCGAAGCCCTCGCCGCGGCTGCGTTCGTACATCTCCTCCAGCGAATCGAACTTCGCCGCCCGGTGCCCGTAGTGGACGCCGTCGTAGCGGGCCAGGTTGCTGGAGGCCTCGGAGGGGGCGATGAGGTAATAGGTCGCCACGCTGTATTTGCTGTGCGGCAGCGTAACGTCCACCACCTCCGCCCCGAGGGAGCGGTACAGCTCGATCGCCCCCTTCACCGCGTCGGACACCTCCCGGTCGAGGCCGACGTCAAAGTGATCCGCGACCACGCCCACCCGCAGCCCGGCGAGCGGCTCGTCGAGGTCGGTGAGGTAGTCCGGCACCGGGTCGGACAGGCTGGTGCTGTCCAGCGGGTCGTGGCCGGCGATCGCCTGAAGCACGGCGGCCGCGTCCCGCACCGTCCGGCCGAACGGGCCGATCTGGTCGAGGGAGCTGGCGAACGCCACGAGTCCGTACCGCGACACCCGCCCGTAGGTCGGCTTCAAACCGACCACGCCGCAGAAGGCGGCCGGCTGGCGGATACTGCCGCCCGTATCGCTGCCGAGGGCGATTGGCGCCATGCCGGCCGCGACCGCCGCGGCGCTGCCGCCGCTGGACCCGCCCGGCGCCCGCACCGGCTCCCACGGATTGCGGGTGGGGCCGGCGCCGGAGTTCTCCGTGCTGGAGCCCATGGCGAATTCGTCGAGGTTCGTCCGGCCCACCGGCACCGCCCCGGCATCCAGCAGCCGCCGCACGGCCGTCGCCGTGTAGGGCGGGCGGAAGTTCGCCAGCATTCGGCTGGCGCAGGTGCACGGCTCCCCCTCGACGCAGAGGTTGTCTTTGATCGCCACCGGTACGCCGGCGAGGCCGGACTGGCTGCCCTCGGCGATCCGCCGATCGGCCTCCGCGGCGAAAACGGCGGAGCGATCGGCGTCGGTGTGCAGGAATGCGTTGATTCCGCCGTCCACCGCGGCGATGCGGGTGTGGGCGTCCGCGGCGATCTGCACCGCGGAGCGGCTGCCGGAGCGAATCTCCGCGGCGAAGTCCGCGGCGGTCGGGAACGGGTGAGCGGGGTCGGGCGGCACGGGCGTCGTCACTCCCCGCCGAGAATCTGAGGCACCAGGAAGCACTCCCCGTCGCTGGCCGGGGCGTTGGCGAGGGCCGCCTCCCGGGGCAGCATCGGCGTGGGCACGTCTTCCCGCAGCACGTCCCGCACGTCGATGGCGTGGGCCATCGGTTCGACGTCGGCCGTGTCGACCTCGTCCAACAGGTGGACGTAGCCGAGAATCGCCCGCAACTGAGCGGTGAAGGCGTTCAGCTCGTTCGGCTTCAACGCGAGCCGGGAGAGCTTCGCCACGCGGGCGACCTCTTTCCGGGTGATCTGCGGGTTCGCGGGGCTGGCCATGGGCGGAGTGTCGGCAGGTCGCGTCGCGGGTGCAAGCGGCACGCGGCTGTCGTCCGTCTGGACGACGCGGCCTCCGGGAGGTGTGTCAGAAGTGCAACGTCACTGCGTTGCCGGCCGTCGTTTGCAGATTCTCCGTGGTCGCTCAGGAGAAGCCGGGGGAACTCTTCGGGTGCTAAGGGATCTCCCGGTGAAACTCTTCCTCAAGACAGACAACGACTTACGTCAAATCAACCCCTCCTCCGCCGGCAGGCGCCGGAAACGGCACGCCCGATGCGTCAAGGCTATTTCGTTCCTGACGGCCCGCGACGACGCGAGCCGCCCCCCAACGCCGCGGCCGACTTCGCCGCCCCACGAAAGACAGCACGATGCTCGTTCTCACCCGCAAGTCCGACGAAGCCATCCGCATCGGCGAGGATATTGTCATCAAAGTGATTCGCACCGGCAAGGGCACCGTGAAGCTGGGCATCGAAGCGCCCGGCGACGTCCGCATCCTTCGCGGCGAACTGGCCGACGCGGCCGGCGACGCAAAGGGCCGCGACGACGACGAGGAGGACGACGCCTTCGCCTTCGACGCCGACAACGAGTTCGCCCTCCCGATGAGCGTCGCCTGCGGCGGGTACGTCGCCCTGCCCGCGGTCGCCTGACGCCGACCTCCCTCCCCTCTCATCACCCGGGCCGTGTGGCCCGCCTCAGCAAGGACTCTGACGCGATGAACGATTCTTTCACCCGCACCGCCCCGATCGTTCGGCCGAAGGCCAAGGTTGGGTTCACCGCCGGCTCGCTGATCGAGCTGGCCGCCCTGGGCCTGGCGCTGCTCGTCCCGGCCGTCGCCTGCGGCCAGGACCGCACCGCCGCCGACTTCGGCCCGGACCCCTCCGCGACCGCCCGTTACGAATCGAACGGCGGCTACGACCGCGGCTTCGAAACCCCGACCCGCAGCCCCTACGGCGACTACCAGACCGAGCCGGCCGGCCGGGCCGTCCCGAAAGCGACCCCGAAGCCGCAGCCGAGCACCGCGGAGCGTCTCGCCTACCGCTACGACGACCCGAAGGTGGTGCGGTTCGCCACGGGCACCGGCTGGAGCCGGCTGGTCAACCTGTACGTGGAAAGCAGCCAGCTGATCGACGCCCGTCACCGGGAGCCGAACAGCTACGCCGACCGCGTGGCGATGGCCCTGGAGAACCTGTCTGAAGCCGTCGGCAACGACTCGTTCCGTCAGGCCCACCGGCTGACCGCTGACAGCCGTAAGGTGCAGAGCTTCCGCAGCCGGCTGGCCGGCCTGAACGCCCGCAACGTGCGGGACCGGAGCGGCGCCCTGGAGGTGATGCGGCAGACGGCGAGCCTCGCCCAGAACGAACTCGGCCTGAGCGCCGACGCCGTCGCGGCGGAGTTTCTGTTCGGCGCCGTGGAGTCCCTCGACAAGTTCAGCGGCTTCCTGCCCAGCGAGACCCGCACCGGCTACGGCGTGGACGCCACGGTGATCCCGGCCCAGTACGCCGCGGAGCAGACTGCCGGCCCGCTGGACACCAGCGTCGTCGGGCTGGGCGTGGAACTGAAGGAGCACGACCGCGGCGTGGTGATCGTCAAGCCGCTGGCCGGCGGCCCGGCCGCCAACGCCGGCCTGCAGCGGGGCGACGTGATCGTCGCGGTCAACGGCACGGACCTGGCCGGCAAAGGCCTGAACGCCGCCGCCGACCTGATCGTCGGCCGCGAGGGCACCACGGTGCAGTTGCGGGTGATGCGGGGCGAACGCTTCGGCACCTTCAACCTGCGTCGGGCCCGCGTCGAGCTGAAGACGGTGAGCGTCGTGCAGCTGATGACCGCCGCCGACGGCACGAAGGTCGGCTACCTGAAGCTGGACCGGTTCGCCGCGACGACCCAGACCGAACTGAACGCCGCCCTGTGGCAGCTCTACCAGGGCGGGATGAAGGCCCTCGTGATGGACCTCCGCGGCAACCCGGGCGGTCTGCTGGATCAGGCGATCAGCGTCAGCGACACCTTCCTGCCGGCCGGCACCATCGTCAGCACCCGGGGCCGTCTGGCTGAGGACAACATGTCCGCCACGGCCAAGAAAACCCGGACCTGGAAGGTGCCGATGGCGGTGATCGTGGACGACGGCTCGGCCAGCGCCAGCGAGATCTTCGCCGCCGCCATCCAGGACAACCGCCGCGGGGTGATCGTCGGACGGAACAGCTACGGCAAGGGCACGGTTCAGACGCACTTCCCGGTCCGCACCGTCTCCGGCGACCTGAAGCTGACCACGGCGATGTTCTATAGCCCCAACGACCGCCAGATGGCCGACCAGGGCGTCGCCCCGGACGTGCTGGTCAGCGAAGACCGGGAGATCCTGCCGCTGAACCGCGACGCCGACGTCGCCGCCGCGATCAAGGCCGCCACCAGCCAGACCGCCGCCACGATGGCCGCGAACCCCGGCTCGGTTCGGTAACGACCCGCCCAGACCTCCGCCCACTCCAAGACGGAGTGCGGACCGTCTTCTCAAAACGGCCTCACGACGAGGCGACCCGAGTGCGAGGCGAGTTGAGAAGCATCTGCCCGGCGTCCGCGGCCATCAAGAAGCTGGCCCCCGACAGCGTGCAGAAGACCGGCTTCGCCGGAAGCTTCAAATCCCAAGAAATCAAGAACCAAAACAGGAGGGAGCGAATCCCATCTATGTTGGTTCTTGAATTCTTGTCTCTTGGAATTTGCCCGCTAGGGCAGCGCGTGCCCCATCTTTTCCCGCTTCGTCGCGAGGTATTTCTCCCGGGTGGGCTCCGGGGGGGCGATGATCGGGACCTGTTCGACGACTTCCAGTCCCATCGCGGAGCTGACGAACGACTCCCGCTTCTTGGGGTTGTTCGTCAGCAGGCGGATGCGGGAGAGGCCGAGGTCCTTCAGGATTTGCAGACCGACCATGTAGTCCCGCTGGTCCGCTTTGAAGCCGAGCTTGTGGTTCGCCTCGACGGTGTCCGCCCCGGCGTCCTGCAGTTCGTAGGCCTTCAGCTTCGCCGTCAGGCCGATGCCGCGGCCCTCCTGCGGGAGGTAGACCACCGCCCCGCGGCCGGCCTCGTGGCAGCGGGTCATGGCGAGGTGCAGCTGATCCCCGCAGTCGCAGCGGAGCGAATCCAGCAGGTCCCCGGTGAAGCAGGAGGAGTGCATCCGCACCAGCGGCGGCTTGTCGCCGGCTCCCTCGCTCAGGTCGCCCCACACCAGCGCGACCGGTTCCTGGGTCTGGTGCTCGACCTTGTAGGCGATCACCCGCGGCGTGCCGTATTGACGGGTGGGAATCGGCACCTCGGCCTCCCGGGTGACGAGCCGTTCCCGCGAGGTGCGGTACTTGATGAGGTCCTCGATGCTGACGACCGGCGTGCCGTGCTCCGCGGCGAGCCTCTGAAGCTCCTCGCCCCGGGCCATCCCCTTCCCGTCGGCGGAGACGATTTCGATCAGGCAGCCGACCGGCGGCAGGCCGGCGAGCGTCATCAGGTCGACGACGGCTTCGGTGTGCCCGGCCCGCCGCAGCACGCCGCCGGGCTTCGCCAGCAGCGGAAAGATGTGGCCGGGTTTGACGAAGTCCGAGGCGACGCTGTGCGGGTTCGCCATCTCCCGCAGCGTCCCGGCTCGGGCCTCCGGCGAAACGCCGGTGCCGGCCGCGATGTGGTCGACCTGCACCAGAAACGGCGTGCGGTGCGGCGCCGTGTTCGCGGATTCCTCCACGATCGGCCGCAGGTCGAGTCGGTTCGCCGTGTCCGCGGTGATCGGGGCGCACAGCACGCCGCGGCCGTGCCGCAGCATGAAGTCGACGGTTTCCGCGGTGATCGTCGAGGCGGCGGCGACGAAGTCGCCCTCGTTCTCCCGTTCATGGGCGTCCACGACGATCACCGGCCGGCCGGCCTTCAGCGCCGCGAGGGCGTCCTCAATCGTGTCGCGGCGGTCGGGGGTGGCAGACTCGGTCATGGGAGCATCGTAGGCTCACGACCCGCTTCGTCCGACCGTGCCGTCACTTCGCCGCGGCGAGACGCACCGCCGGCGGCTCCTCCGACGAGAGCGACCAGTCCAACGGCAGCACGACGCTGCGGACCGGTGCCCCGCCCGGCTCCGCGACGCCGTCGGCGATCAACGCCCCGTCCTGCAACCGGAAGCGGGAGAGCCGCCACGGATCGCGGTCGAGCAACCAAAGCTCCCGCACGCCTACCGAGGCGTAAAACGGCAGAGTCTCGAGAGCGAGGTCCCCCTCTGACAGGACTTCCACCGCGAGGTCCGGTCCGCCGAACCAGTGACTGCCGCGGTCCTCGGCGGGATTCCCGGGGAGGTAGACGACGACGTCGGGACAGCGGTAGTTCTTCGTCCAGTCGTCTGATCGATCGGAGACGTTCGCGCCGGGCTGTACCGCCTCGGAAACGCCCGCGTCGTCCAAGTATCGCGTCAGCTGAAAGGCGATTCGATTGACGATCGACTGATGCTGATTCCCGGGCAGCGGCATAAGGATGTATCTCCCGTCCCACACCTCGTCGTAACGATCGAGGCCGCTGCGCCGACGCTCCTCCAGGAGATGTCGGGCAGCGTGGGGGTCCTGAACGAGCGGGCCGGGCGGCAGGGCGGCGAGGGGCGTGGCGGCGACCATATCCGCATCATAACCCCCGCCCCGCCCGGTGGGTCGCGGCGGTACGGCGGAAACGGCATCATTCGCCCCCCCCTCCGGAGTCGCTCCCATGCCGAATGAAACCGCCGCCGACCGCATCCTCTCCGGCCTGGAGGCGGCGCCGATCTTCGACCCGCACTCCCATATCAATCCGCACTCGCCGACCAGCGAGACCCTCGCGGACATCCTCGGCTACCACTATTACACGGAGCTCGCCCGCTCCGCCGGGCTGGCCAAGGAGCAGATCGAACCGGCCGCCGGCCCGCTCGACCCGAAGGAACTCGTCGCCAACCTCGTGCCGACGCTGGAGCGGCTGGACAACACCGTCCAGCTGAGCTGGTTCATCGAACTTGCGCAGACCTTCTTCGGCTGGGACGGCGACCGGCTGACCCGCGACAACTGGGAGGCGCTGTACGACGAGGCCGCCAAGCAGATGGCCGAGCCCGGCTACACCGACCGGATCATCCGGCAAACGAACCTCGAAAAGGTCTTCCTGACAAACGACTTCGACGACCCGCTCGAAGACTTCGACACGAACTTCTACGTCCCCTGCCTGCGGACGGACGACCTCGTCTTCAAGCTGCACACGCCGGAGGTGCGGGAACGGCTGGCGAAGGCGACCGGCATCGAAGTCGGCGACTCCGACAGCCTGCGGGCGGCGATCCGCAAGCTGTTCGAGCATTTCACGAGTAAGGGCGCGGGGGCCTGCGCGATCTCGCTGCCGCCGGACTTCGAGCCAGGGGAACCGGACGAGGATCTGACGATCAACGAATACCTGAAGGCATTCCGCGGCGACGAGGAGGCGATCGCCGGGTTACGAATGGAACTGCCGGAGGTCGTCAGCGACGCAGCCGAGAAAGCCGGTCTGACGGCGGAGGACCTCGATCGGATGTTTGTGGAAGGCGGCGAGTACGACGTCAGCCGGTTCGTCTTCTGGACGCTCGCCGAGCACTGCCGGGAGTTCGGGCTGCCGTTCGATCTGATGATCGGCGTGAACCGCAACGTCTACCCGGCCGGCGTGCACCAGGGCCGGGACCTGTACGACAGTCGGTGTAGCCTCAGCCAATACGCCGAGCTGTTCAACGCCTTCCCGGAGGTGACGTTCCCCGTCAGCGTGCTGGCGCCGACGATGAACCAGGAATTGGTCAGCTACGCCTGGATCTTCCCGAACGTCGTCGCCAACGGGCACTGGTGGTACTCGAACATTCCGGCCCACATCGCCCCGAACCTGCGGGCCCGTTTGCAGGCGGTGCCGGGGGACAAAGTGGTCGGCTACTACTCCGACGCCTACAAGCTGGAGTTCGTGCTGCCGAAGTTCGCGATGTACCGCAAGATCCTGGCGAAGGAACTGGCGGCGGAGTTCTGCGAGAGCCGCGGCTGGAGCGAGGAGCGGGCCGTCGAATTCGGGCTGAAAGTCCTGCGAGGAAACTCCGAACGGCTCTTCGGCGGCTGATCGTCGGGCCCGGCGGAACGGGGTGCGTCGCCTCCGGGGGAGCGGTATCTTCGCCGGCCCGCCGCGGTCCGCTCCGTCCCGCCCCCCGCCCCGCCGATGCCCAAGCTCGTTCTCCTGCAAGGGGACACCGCCGACACCCGCCGCATCAGCGGCGAGAAGGCGATCGTCGGCCGCTTGCCGGAGGTCGACGTGCAGATCGACAGCAACATGGTCTCGCGGCGCCACGCGATCTTCACCAAGAAGCCCGGCGGCAACGGCGGCTGGACCCTGGAGGATCTGGACAGCGGCAACGGCACCTTCCTCAACGGGAAGCGGATCACGACGCCGGTCGACCTCAACAGCGGCGACCGGCTGAAGTTCGGCCCGGTGCTGGCCCGCTTCGAAGACGAAACCGCCGAACGGGCCGCGGCGCCGAACCTCGATTCCGTGCTCTCCTTCTCGCTGACGGAGGAGGGGCCGGAGAGCGCGACGGTCACCGGCAGCGCCTCGGCGGGCAGCGGGTACGGGCTGCTGGACGTCCGCCCGCAGCAGAAGCTCGAGGCCGTCATCAGCATCGCCCGCGATCTGGCGGCGGCCGCCGCGGCGGACGACGTCACCGGGTTGCTCCCGCAGGTCCTGCAAACGCTGTTCAACATCTTCCCCGGGGCCGACCGCGGCGTGATCCTGCTGCGTAAGGGCGGGGACCTCAGCGCCGGGTTCTACCCCGCTGCGCAAAAACAGCGGCAGGAGGGGGAGGACTCCACGGTCAAGATGAGCCGCACGATCCTTCGAAAGGTCGTCGAGGAGAAAGCCGGCTTCCTCTCCGCGGACGCCAGCAGCGACAGCGTCTTCGACGCCAGCGAGAGCATCTCCAGCCTGGCGATCCGGTCGATGATGAGCGTGCCGATGCTGTCGCTGGACGGGGACGTCACCGGCGTGATCCACCTCGACACCCAGAACCCGATCACGCAGTTCAAGCCGGAGGACCTCGACCTGCTCCAGGCGGTCGCCGGTCAGGCGGCGATGAGCTACGAGAGCCACCGCCTGCTCGTCGCAGCTCTGCAGAAGAAGAAGCAGGACAGCGAGATGGAGATCGCCAAGCAGGTGCAACGCAACCTGCTCCCGGACGAACTGCCCCGGCACGAGAACTACAGTTTCTTCGCCAGCTACGATGCCGCCCAGGCCGTCGGCGGCGACTACTACGACGCCTTCACCCTGCCGGACGGCAAGATCGCGCTCGCCTTCGGCGACGTCGCCGGCAAGGGCGTGCCCGGCGCCCTGCTGATGGGCCGCATGAGCGCCTGCGTGCAGAGCGTGCTGGCCAACGTCCACGAGGCCGGCCCAGCCTTCGCGCAGATCAACACCCACATGTGTCGAAACATGGCCGAGGGCCGGTTCGTCACGTTCGTGCTCGTGCTGCTCGACCCGGAGAGCGGCAGGATCGACGTCGTGAACGGCGGCCACATGAGCCCCCTGTTCCGCAGCGCCGACGGCAGCTTCTTCGAGTTCCCGGACGACACCGTCGGCCTGCCGGTGGGCGTGGTCGACGGCTACCCGTTCGAGACCGTCTCCCGCACGATGCAGCCCGGCGAGACGGCCCTCATCATCACCGACGGCGTCGACGAGGCGATGAATCCGCGGGGGGACCTGTTCACCAAAGAGCGGGTCAAGCGGTTCCTGATGGAGGGGCCGACCGACGCCGCCGAGCTGGGGCGGGCGCTGCTCAAAGAGGTCCGCACCCACGCCGCCGGCCGGGAGCAGAACGACGACATCACCATCATGACCTTCGGCCGCAACGCATGAAAAAACCGGTTAGCCGCTCTCTTCGCGAGAGCGGCTAACCGGTGCGGTGCAGTACTCCGTACGGGATTTGAACCCGTGTCTCCGCCGTGAGAGGGCGGTGTCCTGGGCCGGGCTAGACGAACGGAGCGTGCGGCGAGGAAACCGAAGTCTCGGTCGCTCAGGACGGCCCTACTCTACCCGGACACCGGCGAGCGTCAAACGGTTCGGGACGAACTCCGGACGAACGGGCTCCGGCCTGTCCGAATTTCGGGATGACGCCGCTCAACGGGCCTTGTGCGACACCCGAATGACGCTGTGCAGCCCGCCGCGGGGCGTCCACTCGGCGGTCAGTTCCAGCGACTTCGGCTCCATCAGCCGAATCAGCTCGTCGGCGATCTGGTTGGTCACCGCCTCGTAGAACGCGCCATGGTTGCGGAAGCTCTGGTAGTAGAGCTTCAGGCTCTTCAACTCGACGCAGCAGTCTGCGGGGACGAACTTCAGCGTCAGCGTGCCGTAGTCCGGGTGGCCGGTCTTCGGGCACACGCTGGTGAACTCCGGGGCGACGTGCGTGATCTCGTAGTCCCGATCGGGATACGGGTTCTCGAACGTCTCCAGCAGGTCCGGCCGCGGGCGGTCGTAGAGAAACTCAGACATCAGTTCGTAGGGTCCGCTGCGCGGACCGAAGAGGGAAAACGCTCGCCAGATCGTCGTCGGTCAACAGCGGACGGTCCGCTGAGCGGACCCTACGCCACCTTCGCCGGGGCCGGTTCGCGGACCGCCGGGGAGGCGGCGGCCGGCTTGTTGGTGTTGCGGTTGATCAACCACAGCAGGACCGGCGTCGCGATGTACAGCGACGAGTAGGTCCCGATGAGGATGCCGACCACCAGACAGTAGGCGAAGCCGTGGATCCCCTCGCCGCCGAACACGTACAGGATGCCGACCACGATTAACGTCGTCAGCGAGGTGAGCAGCGTCCGGGAGAGCGTCTGGTTGAGGCTGCGGTTCACGATGTCCGGCGTCAGACCGGGGTTCTTGCCCCGCACCTCGCGGATGCGGTCGAACACGACGATCGTGTCGTTCAGGCTGTAGCCGATGACCGTCAGCAGGGCGGCGATCATCGGGAGGTTCAGCTTGAACTCCTCCAGCCCGAGCCAGCCAACCGCGGAGCCGGCGTTGAGCCCGCCGACCAGCCAGTTCGCCAGGGCGACCATCCCGAGCACGAAGGTGACGTCGTGCACCAGGGCCGCGACCGCGGCGAGGCCGAAGTCGACCCGCTGGAAGCGGAGCCAGATGTAGCCCACGATCGCCACGAGGCTGGCCAGGACCGCGAAGATCGCGGACCGCTGCATCTCGCCGGCGACGGCGCTGTCGAAGCTGTTCACCTCGTCGAAGACGGGGCTCTCGGCGAGGTCCGCCGCCATCAGGTCCAGCGCCTCCGCGAAGCGTTCGCCGGAGACGGCCCCGGAGGCGACGACGCGGACGGTCTGGTAGCTGCCGGCCTCCCCTTCCCCGCCGACCGCCTCGCCCACGCCGCGGACGGTGTAGGGGGCCTGCGGGTCGTCAATGGGCTGGCCTTCCTCCTGGGCGATCGCCTCGGTGGCGTCGCCCAGTTCCCGGCGGACGGCGTTCGTGCCAATCGGTTCGGAGAAGGTGAGATTGACCGCCTTGTCCTCGCCGCCGAGCGTCTCCACCTCGCCGGCGTCGACCACGGTCACGCGGCGGACGTTGACGGTGCCGGTCTGCTCGAAGGCCCGGGCCACCAGCGTGGCGACGCTCGTGGCGCCGCCGAAGGCTTCGGGATCGTCCTCCAGCTGCCGGTCCCGCAGAGTCGTGCGAACGCGGAAGCGGCGGCCGGCCTCGCCGGGGGCGTCGCTGTCCAGCTCCAGCCGTTCGACCGAGACGTTGCCGCGGAACGCCGGCAGGGCTTCTAGATCCTCCCGCACCTCGGCGGCGCTTTCCGCCTGGTCGAGCTGAAAGGTCACCATCGTGCCGCCGCGGAAGTCGATATCCAGCAGGTTCGCCCCGCGGGCCGCGATCAGGCCGACGCCCAGCAGCAGCACGACGCAGGAAGTCGCGAAGGCGACGTTCGCCTTGCTGGCGAAGTCGATGTTGGTGTCCCCGACGAAGGAGAACATCTTGAAGGACTTCACCCACCGCTTCCGCTCCATGATGTCGCACAGCAGGCGACCGAAGTAGAGGGCGGTGAACATCGAGGTGACGATGCCGATGAACAGCGTCACCGCGAAGCCGCGGACTTGGTCGGTGCCGATCAGGAACAGGATCAGGGCCGTGATCAGCGTCGTCACGTTGGCGTCGACGATCGTCGTGAACGCCTTGGCGAAGCCGTTCTGAATGCTCATCCGCAGGCTCGACCCGCGGGCCTGCTCCTCCCGGATGCGTTCGAAGATCAGCACGTTGGCGTCCACCGCCATGCCGATCGTCAGCACGATGCCCGCGAGGCCCGGCAGGGTGAACGTCGCCTCGATCAGGCTCATCACCCCCAGCACGAGGATGATGTTGAGGACCAGACAGAGGTCCGCCACCAGCCCGAGCCACAGGTAGTAGACGGCCATGAAGATCAGCACGACGACGCCGGCGCCGAGGATGCTGTAGACGGCTTTGCGGACCGTGTCCTCGCCCAGCAGCGGGGAGACGGTGAACTCACTGACCGGCGTCGGGTCCAGCGGCACCTCCAGGGCGCCGGCGTTGAGCACGTCGACGATCTCGTCCACCTCGGCGGAGGTGAAATCGCCCTCGATCACGCCGCTGCTCGAAATGACCCCGTTGATGCCCGGAGCGCTGCGGACTTCTTCGTCCAGCACGACGGCCAACCTGCGGCGGAGGGCGTCGGTAGAAAGGTTCGCGGAGGTGAGGGCCTGGAACCGGTAGGCGCCCTGGGTGTCGAAGTTGAAGGACACCATCGGCCGGCCGCTGTCCGGGTCGCGGGCGTTGCGGGCGCGGGTGAGGAACTTGCCGTCCACCTCTTTGCCCGGCCGCGGCAGCACGGTGAGCACCTGGGCCCGCACGCCCTCGACCGGCCCCGCCTCGATCCCCGCGGGCGGGAATTCAAGGATCTGGCCGTCTTCGTCGACGAAGCGGAAGGCGTAGATGCTGCGGGAGTCGAGCGCGTCCTCCAGCGAGAGCGACCCGTCCCTGTTCCGGCCGATATCCTTCCACGCGGCGGCCGGGTTCTTGCCGCGACGAACGACCCGCTCCGTGCCGGACAGGGCCCGGCCGCGTTCAATCAGGTCGCGGTGGTCAGTGGTGTTGGCGAGGATGAGGAACTCCAGGTTCCCTAACGTCGTGGCGGCCCGGCGGAGGCGTTCCACCTTCTCCGGGTCGGCGCCCGGAACGATCAGTTCGATGCGGTCCTGCCCGACGCGGCGGACGGTGACCTCCTCGGTGCCGGACGGATTAATCCGCTTGCCGATGGCCCCGACCATCCGGTCCATGATCTCGGGAGTGATCTCCTTCCGGTCCGGCCCTTCCGGACCGAGCTTCTCCTGGTCGACCTGGAACACCATGTTGGTGCCGCCGGCGAGGTCGATGCCGAGCTTCAGGCTGCTGCGGACGCCGTCCATGAAGGTCAGCCCGGCCGCCTGGGCCGCGAGGCCGTTGTAGATGAACGGCGTGAGACCGAGCGCGGCGAGGAACAGCACGAGCCCCAGACGCATCGGCACGTCCTTCATCCGCCAGCTCCGCCCCAGCAGGAAGCTGATGACGAAGGGCAGAATAAAGACGCAGGCGACCGTCAGGATCGTGATCCAGGCGGGCACCCGCACCTGATCCGCCTCGGCGTTCAGGTCGCCCTCGACCGTCTCCTCGATCGGATCGCCGGGCAGCGTCGCCGGGTCGCCGTCAATCACGTCCTCCTCGTCGATGCCGCCCTCGGTCTCCTCGACGAGAGGGTCGTCGGCGACCTCGGCGGCGGTCGGCCCGGCCGGGTCGGCGAGGTCGTTCACCTGCGCGGCGGCGGGGGCGAGCGGCCCGGCGAACAGGCACAGCAGCGCCGCGAGGGCCGCCGGAAGGAGGGGGCCGGCGGCGGGCGGCCGGACCGAGCGGGAAAGGCGCACGGGGAGCAACGGCGGAAGCGTCATGTCAGTTCGGTCTCGTCCTGAGCCGCCCGCGGGCGGGGGATTCGTCGGCGGTTCGCCGGACAATCCCGTCTTTGGCAGCGATGTGAATCGGGGTGGGCCGCGCCGCGTCGTCGATCGGCACGGAGCAAAACGCGCGGCCGGCGGGCGGGCCGCGCATGCTAGTTTTCCGGCTTCAACCGAACAACCCGCCTCCGATTTCCCCGATCGTGAAGCGCGTTCACCCGGCCCGCCGGTCGCGCACCGGGTCGCCGGGCGGGGGATTGACGGCCGCAACGTTCGCCCCGGCCCCCCACTTCGCCAACTCCGCCGCGGCGAACGCCTCCGCCTCGCCCCGCTCGATCGCCGCCCGCAGATCGGCCAGCAGGCGGTGGTAGAAGCGGAGGTTGTGCAGGGAGAGCAGGATCGGCGCCAGCATCTCCCCCGCCAAGAACAGGTGCCGCAACGTACCGCGGCTGAAACCGCCCGCCCCGCCCCGCCGGCAGGCCGGGCAGTCGCAGGCGAGATCGATCGGCGCGGTGTCCCGGGCGTGGGCGGCGTTCTTGATCTTTAGCACGCCGCCGGAGGTGAAGACCGTCCCGTTGCGGCCGTTGCGCGTCGGCATGACGCAGTCGAACAGGTCGACCCCCCGCATCACCGCGTTCACCAAATCGGCCGGCGTGCCGACGCCCATCAGGTAGCGGGGCTTCTCCGTCGGGAGGAACGGCGTCGTCGCCTCCAGCGTGCGGTACATCTCCGACGGCGCCTCGCCCACGGAGAGCCCGCCGATCGCGTAGCCGGGGAACTCCAACGGGAGCAGGCCGCGGGCGCTGCGTTCCCGCATCGCCGGGTCGACGCCGCCCTGCACGATGCCGAACAGCGCCTGCGGGTCGCCCCCCGCCGTGCGGCGGTCCAGGCGGTCCCAGCGGTCCCGACAGCGGACGGCCCAGCGGGTGGTGCGGTCGACCGCCGCTTGCATCCGCTCCGGCTCGCAGGGCAGCGGGGGGCACTCGTCGAGGCACATCATCACGTCGGCCCCCAGCTTGGCCTGCACCTCGACGCTGTCCTCCGGGGTGAGGTTCATCTTCGCCCCGTCAATGTGCGAGACGAACCGCACGCCCTCCTCCGTCATCGTCGCCAACTCGGCGAGGCTGAAGACCTGAAAGCCGCCGCTGTCGGTGAGGATCGGCCCGTCCCAGGCCATCATCGCGTGCAGCCCGCCGAGGTCCGCCACCACGTCCGCGCCCGGCCGCAGGGCGAGGTGGTAGGTGTTCGCCAGGATCTGCGTCGAACCGACGGCGGCCAGCTGCTCCGGCATCACCCCCTTCACCGACCCCGCGGTCCCGACCGGCATGAAGGCGGGCGTCGGTACGGCGCCGTGCGGCGTGCTCCACGTGCCGGCCCGGGCGGCGCCGTCGGTCGCGGTCAGATCGAAACGGAACCCGGTCACGGACGAAAATTGGGGTCGGAAAATTCGTTCACCATCCCCACGTACTGCGAGAACACGCTGAAGATCATCCAGATAATCACCCCGGCCACCAGCGCCCAAACGCCCCACCCGACCGCCGCCGAAAGGGCGGAGAGGCTGCGGCGGGCGTCCGCTTCGAGGTCCGGGCCGATCCGTTCCAGCATCTCCGGAATACTGCCGGACGCCTCGGCCACCTCGATCATCTCCAGATAATCCCGGGGAAACAGATTCGTCGACCGCAGGGCGGGACTCAGTTCCGAACCGGCCCGCACCTCCGCCCAGACCGGCTCCGCGGCGGCGGCGAAGGCGCCGTTCTCCGTCGCGCTGAAGCTGGCGGCCAAGGCGTGCCGCAGGTCCATCCCGGCGTTCTGCGTCAGGGCGAAGGCCCAGCTGAACCGCGCGAGGGCGAAGTTCCGCAGGCAGGTCCCCACGACGGGGATCGCCAGCAGGAGGGGGTCGAACAGCCGCCGCCACTTCATCGAATGCCGGCCCAACTGGAACAGCGCGAACCCGGCCAGCGCGACCGCCCCCGCCCCGCCGAACCAGATGATCGCCCCCCGCGTGCCCGTCAGGCCGAGGCCGAGCACGTCGAACCCGCCGTCGCCGATCATCCCCAGCACCCAGATCAGCAGCCCGATCACCAGCACCGCGGCGACCAATTGGAAGACCGGCCAGGCGATCTGTGAGAGGAACGCCTTCTTCATCCGCAGCAGATTCTCGTAGTGCTCGGCCAGCGCCCGGAGCACCTCGGGCAGGTGCCCGGTGCCCTCCGCGACCCGCACCAGTTCGACGAACAGCCGTGGGAAGCCCCGGGTGACGAGCAACGCCTCGTGCAGTTCGCGGCCGTTCTCAATCTCCTTCGCGGCCTCGCCGAGCAGCCGGGAGGCCCGCGGGTCGCCCGCCTTGCCGCCGGCGACGGAGAGGGCTTTCAGCAGGGTGACGCCGCTGTCCAACAGCGTCGCCAACGACCGGCACAACCGGGCGAGGGCGGCCAGCGGGAGGCGTCGGGCGAACATCGGTCGCATGGTAACGCCGCCGGGCCCACAATCCGCCCATGACCGATGAGAACGCCGCCGCCCCGCCCGCCTTCGACTTCCTCCAACTCGCCGGCAAACCCGTGTTGGTCACGGGGGTGGCGAACAAAAAAAGCGTCGCCTGGCACACCGCCAAACTGCTGGCGGACGCCGGGGCGGAGGTGAAGCTCGCCGTTCACACCCCCGAGCGTCGGGAGAAGGTGCGGAAGTTCTGCGGCGACATGGCCGTCTTCGTCTGCGACGTCGCCGACCAGGACTCGATCGACCGGCTGGCGACCGACCTCGCCGACGACCTGCGGGCGACGCCGCTGGCCGGGCTGGTGCACAGCGTGGCCTACGCCGACTACTCCGCCGGCTGGCTGCCCTTCCACCAGACGCCCCGGGCGGCGTTTCTGCAGGCGGTGGACGTCTCCTGCTTCTCGCTGACGGCCCTGTCGAACGCCCTGTCCGACCGGCTCGACCCGGAGACCGGCAGCGTCGTGACGATCAGCATTTCGACGACCCGCATGGCCGCGGAAAACTACGGCTACATGGCCCCGGTGAAGGCGGCGCTGGATTCCTCCGTCTGCTTCCTCGCCAAGAGTTTCTCGCAGTTTTCGAAGGTGCGGTTCAACGCGGTGGGGCCGGGTCTGTTGAAGACCCAAAGCTCCGCCGGCATCCCGGGCTACCTCGACAGCTACCTGTTCGCGGAACGGGCGACGCTGCGGCACGAGGCCGTGACGACGCCGGAGGTGGCGAACGCCGTCGCCTTCCTGCTCAGCCCGCGGTCCAGCGGGATCAACGCCCAACACCTGACCATCGACGCCGGCATGGGCGTGAACTACTTCGACGCGGACCTCGTCCGGGACGCCGTCTCGTAGGGTCCGCTGTGCGGACCGTTCCTGAAGAAATCGGCTCGTTCCCAACGGTCCGCGGAGCGGACCCTACGTCACCAGCCGAGCGACATGTTCGTCTCGATCGCCCGCTGGGCCTCGTGCAGGTCGGTGCCGGTGTCCAGCATGTAGAGGCGGATCGCGTGCAGCTTGTCGCCGGCGGCCCGGGCGAGGCACTCGCGGGCGTTGCTGTCCGGGGCCGAGACGCCGCGGATGCCCAGCAGGCCCTTGGAGATGACCCAGACGTCGCGCGGCCGGCGGGCGACCCGCAGCACCTCTTCTTCGGGATAGTGCTCCCGGGCGACCTCGCGGGCGGCGTCCTCCGTCTCCGCCTCGGAAATCATGATGTGCGCGGAGGTCTCGATTTCGTACAGAGCCATCGGATCACCGGCGGGAAAAGGACGGAACGCAGTAGAATGTACCCCCGGCGCAGCCTCCGCCCAACCCGGACGGCGGCCGATCCGGTCAACTCGGCGTCGAGTCCGCCTTTTCTTCGGCGCTGCTGCGGCGAACGTACAGCGGAACCAGGGCGAACGGATCGTCCCGCCGCCCGGCCCGCCAACGCTCCAGCCCGACGGCGAGCGCCGTCCGCGCGGTCGCGGGGCCGCAGGCGTCCTCGCCGACTCGAACCAACTCGCCGGGCCCCTCGACGGAGGAAACGAGCCGCGGTCCGTCGGCGAGGGGCAATTCGCCGGGGCCGGCGGTCGTCACTTCGGTGAGGTAGGAGTCGCCCCGCAGGGCGTCGCTGACGATCCGCAGTCGCGTCCCCGGCGGATCCCGGCGCTGCACGAGCCGTTCGAGTGCCAGGTGCGAGGGCACCCCCACCGCGTCGCACCCGGCGGCGAAGGCGAGGGTTTTCGCGAACGTCACCGCCAACCGCAGCCCGGTGAAGCTGCCGGGACCGAGCGTCACGCAGACCAGCTCGACGTCCCCCAGCGCGAGGCCGTGCCGTCCGCAGAGGGCGGCCGCCTCCGGGACCAGCACCCGGCCGTTCCGCCGGCCGCGGGAGTCGAGCAGGCACAACTCCGGCTCCGCGGGCGGCGCCCACAGACAGAGCGACGCGGTCCGCCCCGCGGCGTCCACGGCGAGCGTGATCGGGTCCCTGCTCATCGGCGGTTCCGCGTGTGCGTGACGCGGGCCGACCGGCCGCTGCCCTTCGCTCGGCGGGGCACGAACGGCTTCGGCTTCCGCTCCTCCTTCGGCGGGCCGGGCCACTGTTTGCCGCTCATTTCCGCGAGGAACCGGCTCGGGTGGCAGGGCCGCACCCGCCCCCGGCTGCGACGGCCAAGGCAGTAGCTCAGCGTGAGGTAATCCCGGGCCCGGGTCAGGCCGACGTAGCAGAGCCGGCGTTCCTCCTCCATCGCCGCCCGGGTGCCCAGCTCCACGCTCCGCTTGTGGGGGAGCACCCCCTCCTCCAGACCGACGAGGTACACCCGCGGGAACTCCAGCCCTTTCGCGGAGTGCAGCGTCATCAGGACCACCGCCTTGCCGGGGCCGTCCGGCTTTTTGTCCTCGACCTCCCGCTCGCCGAGCGTGGTTTCCTGCAGATAGCCGGAGAGCGTCGGCGCCTTCGCCTCGGCGCAGTAGTTCCGCAGCGAATCCAGCACTGCCTCCACGCCGCCGCTGCGGGCGATCCGCTCCTGCGGGTTGTCGTACCGGCGGTCGATCTCCGCCTCGTAGTCCACCCGCTCCAGCAGGTTGGCCGCGACGGCGGAGAGGTCCCGGGCCGAGGCGAGTTTGCGGCGGAACTCCGCCAGCAGGGCGCGGAAGTCCCGCAGAGCCGCGGCGGTCTTCGGGTTGATCTCCCCCCGGCCGATGCGGGCCTCGGCCGCCTGCCAGAAGGAGGCGCCGGTGCGGACGGCTTCGTCCAGCGTGTCCTTCACCGTCGTCTGCCCGATGCCCCGCGGCGGGACGTTCACGATCCGCAGCAGCGCCCGGTCGTCCCGCTCCGATTCGACCGCCCGCAGGAGCGCCATTACGTCCTTGACCTCCTTCCGGTCGAAGAAGCTCTGCCCGCCGACGACCTCGTAGGGGATCTGCCGTTTGCGGAGGTGCTCCTCGAACGGCCGCGTCTGGTCGGCGGTGCGGTGCAGGATCGCAATGTCGCCCGGGTTCACCCCTCGCTGTTTGGTGAGGAAGTCAATCTCGAGCACGACTTGCTCGGCCTCGACGTCGGCGTCCTGGTAGGGCGTGACCTTCACCGGGTTCGTCACCCGCCGGGCCGGGGTGAGCGTCTTGTCGTGCCGGGCCTTGTTGAAGGTGACGAGGCGGTTCGACCACTCGATCACCGGGGCGGCGCAGCGGTAGTTCTCCTCCAGCCGGATCACCTTCGCCCCCGGGAAGTGCGAGGCGAAGTGCAGGATGTGCTCCACGTCGGCGCCGCGCCAGCCGTAGATCGACTGATCGTCGTCCCCCACCACGCAGAGGTTGCGGTGCCCGTCGACGAGGGCCTTCAGCACGCCGAACTGGACGCCGTTGGTGTCCTGATACTCGTCCACCTGGACGAAGTCGAACCGCCCGGCGTGGTAGGCCAGCCGGTCCGGCCGTTCGCGGAACAGGCGGAGGACGAGCAGGAGCAGGTCGTCGAAATCGACGCCGCCCTCGGCCTGCAGCTTCTCGGCGTACTTGCGGTAGGCGACGGCGGCGAGGAAGTCGCGGTCGTCCTCCACCGCCCCGACGGCCTCCTTCGGGGAGAGCCCGGCCGTCTTCCACTTGCTGATGCGGGCCAGCAGGTCGCCGGGCTTGAGGGCCCCGTCGGCGAGCTTCACCTCCCGCAGCACCCCGCGGGCGGCGCTCTCCTGGTCGCCGCGGTCGAAGATTGCGAACCGCTCCGGCAGGCCGAGGTTCGCCGTTTCCTGACGCAGAATCCGCAGGCAGAGGGCGTGGAAGGTGCTGATGACCGGCGCCGCCTCGCCCCGTCGGCGTTTGCGGCCCGGATGCAGCAGGGCGGACGCCCGCTCCCGCATCTCCTTCGCCGCTTTATTGGTGAAGGTGACCGACAGCGTCCGGTCCGCCGGCGTGCCGCCGCGGATCAGCTCCGCGAGGCGGTGCGTAATAACCCGCGTTTTGCCGGTGCCCGCCCCCGCCAGCACCAGCAACGGCCCCTCCCGGTGCCGGACGGCCTCGCGTTGCGGGGGATTCAGTCCGTCGAGGCTCAACGTGGCGGGATGACAGGGGGAGCGAGCGTCCCATCGTAGGGTCCGCTCCGCGGACCGTGCAGAGTGGGGCCGGACCGAGACGCGGTCCGCACAGCGGACCGTACGTTAGCGGGCGCAGTAGTCGATCAACCGGGCGACTTCGCCGCGGAGGTCGGGGCGGCTGACGATGCGGTCGACGAAGCCGTGTTCCAGCAGGAACTCGCTCGTCTGGAAGCCGTCCGGGAGCTTCTGCTTCACAGTCGCCTCCACGACCCGGGGGCCGGCGAAGCCGATGAGGGCCTTCGGTTCGGCCAGCACGACGTCGCCGAGGCTGGCGAAGCTGGCGGCGACGCCGCCCATGGTGGGGTTCGTCAGCACCGACAGGAACAGCCCGCCGGCCTCGTGGAAGCGGGCGAGGGCGGCGCAGGTCTTGCCCATCTGCATGAGGCTGAAGATGCCCTCGTGCATCCGGGCGCCGCCGCCGGAGCCGCTGACGATCGCCAACGGAAGTTTCTGCTCGGTGGCCCGCTCGATCGCCCGGGTCAGCTTCTCGCCGACGACGGAGCCCATCGAGCCCATAATGAAGGCGGAGTCCGTGATCGCCAGCGCCAGCGGGCGACCGCGGAGATAGCCGCGGCCGGAGACGCAGGCTTCCGAAAGCCCGGTCCGCTTCTGCTCCGCGACGAGGCGCTCCGAGTACGGCTTACGGTCGGAGAAGCCGAGCGGGTCCGCGGGCCGCAGGTTCTCGTCCCACTCCTCGAAGCTGTCGGCGTCGAGCAGGTGGGCGATGCGGTCGCGGGCGGAGATGTAGAAGTGGTGGTCGCATTCCGGGCAGAGGCCCTGGCGTTCGTCCACCAGCTTGCGAAACACCGTTTGGCCGCAGCCGGGGCAGCGGACCCACACGCCTTCCGGGACGCCGCGCTTCTTGGGCGGGTCGTTTCCGGTGCGTTGGGCGCCGGCGCCGTGGGGCGGGACGGGGTCCGTGGGGGGGCGGTCTTCAGTCATCGCGATTCGGTCGACGCCCCGTTCTCGGCCAGGTCCGCGTCCTGAGTTCCGGACACGGCGGCCAGTTCTTCACTGCTGAGACTGGAAACGGACGCCTCCTCCCGGACGGTGCCCTCGGTGCTGACGACCGTCACGCTGCCGCAGCGCCGCGGCTGACCGAGGGGGCCGTCAAACTCCACCACCTCGCCCAACACCACGCTCTCGATCAGCGTGGCGAGGGGGTCGGCCGCGACGATGCCGAACGCGCGGCCCTTTTTCAACGGTTTCGCCAAAGCGCGTCGCACCCGTTCCAGCGCCTCGCCGACGCTTTCGCCGTCCGGCGGGCAGACGCTCTCCGGCTCGTCGTGCCACTTGCGCGCCAGCTTCGGGTAGCGGCGCCGCACGTCGTCCACGGTCAGACCCTCCCACAGCCCCTGGTCGAGGTTGCAGAGATCCTCGGTGACCTTCACCGGCAGATCGAGCCGTTCGCCGAGTTGCTCGGCGGTCGCGGCCACGTTCCCCCCCGCCCCACGGAGGAGGTAGGAGAGGTGCAGACCGCGGAGGGCGTCGACCAACTCGGCGTTCTGGGCCTCGCCGGCGGCGTTGAGCGGCAGGTCGAGCCGGCCGGCGATGCGGCTTTGGGCGTCGTAGTCGGTGCACCCGGGACGAATGACGGCGACCTCAGTCATCGCGTCGCCCCCGCCGCGGTCTTCGCGAGTTCCTGCACGGCGGCGCCGTAGTCCTCTCGGTTGAACACGCTGGAGCCGCACACGAAGTAGGTGGCCCCCGCCGCGGCGGCCGCGGCGATGGTGTCCCCCGCGACGCCGCCGTCGACGCCGACGACCGCGTCGCCGGCCGCGTCGACCGCGGCGATCTTCTCGTTGGAGCCGGGCAGGTAGCTCTGTCCGCCGAAGCCGGGGTTCACGCTCATGACCAGACAGAGGTCGTAGCGGCCCTCGATCGCGGCCAGCCGTTCGACGGGCGTCTCGGGGTTCAGACAGACGCCCGCCGCGACGCCGGCCTCGCGGATGCGGTCCAGCAGCTCGGGCGAAAAGTCGTCCGCCTCCACGTGCACCGTCACGACGTCGCAGCCGGCCTTGAGGTACTCGTCCAGGTACTTACCCGGCTCGCTGACCATCAGGTGGGCGTCGAAGATCGCCTCGGTCCGCTCGCGCAGATCGGCGATCACCATTGCGCCGTAGGAGAGGTTCGGCACGAAATGGCCGTCCATCACGTCCCAGTGCAGGGCCTTCGCCCCGGCGGCGTCCAGCAGGTCGACTTCATCCGCCAGGCGGGCGAAATCGCACTTCAACATGGAGGGTGCGATCACGGGAGCCGACTCCCGCAGCACGCCCAACGCTCGTTCTCGCCGTGTCATACTGCCCTGCTGGAGGAGGAACGAATAACGCCGAGGCCCCGGCGGGGCCTCGGCGTTACCACACTTCACGCTCAGAGCGAGGCGATCTTGGCGATAATGTCGGCGGTCCGGTTCGAGTAGCCGAACTCGTTATCGTACCAGCCCATCACCTTAACCATCGACGGGCCGATGGAGAGGGTGAACTCGCCGTCGAAGATGCAGGAGTGCGGGTCGCCCACGATGTCGGAGGAGACGATCGGGTCCTCGGTGTAGGACATGATGCCCTTCAGCGAACCCTCGGCGGCGGCCTTCATCGCGGCGTTGACGTCCGCGGCCGAGGCGGACTTCTTCAGCGTCGCGGTCAGGTCGGTCACGCTGCCGGCGGGCACCGGCACGCGGAGGGCGAAGCCGGTCAGCTTGCCGTCGACCGCCGGGATCACCTTGCCGACGGCCTTCGCGGCGCCGGTGGTGGTCGGGATGATGTTCAGGGCGGCGGCCCGGGCGCGGTGCAGGTCCTTGTGGATCTGGTCCGCGACGTTTTGGTCGTTGGTGTAGGCGTGGACGGTCGTCATCAGCCCGTACTCCAGGCCGAACTCCTCTTCCAGCACCTTGACCATCGGGGACAGGCAGTTGGTGGTGCAGCTCGCGTTGGAGATGCACTTGTCGCCGGCCTCGAGGGTGTCGTCGTTGACGCCCATCACGATCGTCCGGTCGATATCGTCCTTCGCCGGCTGGCTGAGGACGACCTTCTTGGCGCCGGCGTCGAGGTGGCTGTCGTAGCCGGGCTTCGACTCGCTCTTCCGGGTGGCGAAGATGCCGGTGGACTCCAGGGCGACCTCGCAGCCGACCTTGTCCCACGGCAGGTCGGCGGGGTTCCGCTCGCTGAAGACGGGGATCTTCTTGCCGTTGACGATCAGGCCTTCCTCGTCGGCCTCGACCGTGCCGGGAAACCGGCCGTGAACGCTGTCGTATTTCAGGAGGATGGCCAGGGCCTGGTTATCGGCCAGGTCGTTGATCCCGACGATCTCGAACTCCTCCGGCCGGGCGGCCATCGCCCGGAAAGAGATGCGGCCGATCCGCCCGAACCCGTTGATGCCGACTTTGACCGCCACGAAACGTCTCGCTTTGAAGGTAGTATTGAACTCGGTGATGAGGGCCGTCGCGGGAGCCGGAACGCGGGCGCAGCGTCTCCGCCGACGGCCGGCGGATCGTACGGGCGGGGGGGCGGTCCCACAACCGAGCGCTCCCGGCGGTCGCCCCTCCGGTCGGCGGACGCGTGACGGATTGTGAAGCGACGATGAAGCCGGCGGGCCGGAGTGGGGCGGCGGACTGGCGTCCGGTTCCGCCTGTCGCACAATCTCAGCCATGTTCAACCGCACCGCCTTCGCCGCGGCCGTTCTGGTCGCGCCCGCCGCCGCCCTCGCCCATCCGCCGGGGGAGCACGGCGCCCACCTGCACGTCGGCGACCTGCCCCGCCCCGCGGAGCAGGCCGCCGAAATCACCCATCGCCCCACCGCGATGCCGGATCGCGTGGTGCTGACCTTCGCCCACGATCCGGCCACCACGCAGGCCGTCACTTGGCGGACCTCCGCGGACGTCGAGAAAGGCTTCGCCCAGATCACGCGGGCGACGCGGGGGCCGCAGTTCGTCGACCCGAACGACCGCATGCGGGCGGACGGCGATCTCGTGTCCGTCGTGCCGGCGAAGACCTCGACCTACCGCACCGAGTTATCGGCGGCGAACTACCACACCGCGGAGTTCACCGACCTGACGCCCTCCACCAAGTACGTGTACCGCGTCGGCAACGGCACGAACTGGAGCGAGTGGAACCACTTCACCACCGCCGCCGACACGGCGGAGCCGTTCGCCTTCATCTACGTCGGCGACGCCCAGAACGAGGTGTTCAGCCTCTGGAGCCGCGTGATCCGGCAGGCCTACGCCGACGCCCCCCGGGCCGCCTTCACCCTGCACGCCGGGGACCTCATCAACAACGCGGAGGCCGACGAGGAGTGGGGCGGCTGGTTCGACGCCGCGGGCTTCATCAACCGCGGCACCCCGGTCCTCGCCACCCCCGGGAACCACGAATACTACACCTCCGACAAGTCCGTCTCCGACCACTGGCGGCCCACCTTCGCCTTTCCGGAGAACGGCCCGGACATCCCCGGCCTGGAGGAGACGGTTTGGTATCTCGACTATCAGGGGGTGCGATTCATCAGTCTGAACTCCAACGAAAAGACGAAGGAGCAGGTCCCCTGGCTGCGGGAGACGCTCGCCTCGAACCCGCACCCGTGGACGATCGTGACGTTCCACCACCCGCTCTATAACTCCAAGGAGGGGCGGGATAACCCGGACTTGCGGAACGCCTGGCAGCCGCTGTTCGACGAGTTCGGCGTCGACCTCGTGTTGCAGGGGCACGACCATACCTACGCCCGCAGCAAGCTCGTCACCGCGGCGGACAACGAGCTGGAGAAGAACGTCGAGGCCAGCGCCGACGCCGACGTCCGCAGCCAGCCGGCGGATGCGAACCGTGGCGACGCGGCGGCTGACGCCGAAGTCGTACGGGAAGTGAAGAACGTGGCGGCGGGCGTCACCGGCGTCTCGGACGCCGGCACGGTGTACGTCGTCAGCGTCAGCGGGCCCAAGATGTACGACCTGGGCGACCGTCCGCTGTTCCGCCGCACCGGCGACGGGACGCAGCTCTACCAGATCGTTCACGTGGACGGGAACACCCTCCGGTACGACGCCTATACCGCGACCGGCGCCCTGTTCGACGGCTTCACGCTGACGAAGAACCCCACGGGCCCGAACACCCTCACCGAGGACGCCGCCGACGACGTGAAGGTGCCGGTCAACGCGCAGACGCGTTGAGCCCGAGCGGCGCCTGCCGGCGGCGCGCGTCGTCGTCGGAGCGGAGGGTCACGCCGGCGTCCC
>NZ_JBINJD010000040.1:0-35420 GCF_043951915.1 Alienimonas sp. DA493
GTCAGCAGGACGAACGCGGTCATTCGCCTCGTCCGTCGAACGCCTCGCCGGCCGCGGCCGGCCGATCGGGGGCGGGACGCCGGGTCACGCGGCGGCCTCGGTTTTGGTCGCCGTCTCCTTGGCCCGCTCGTCGGCCTTCCGTTTCAGGTCCTTTTCGAGCCACTCCGGCATCTCCGGGACGCTGCCGGCGTCGTTGGGAACCTCGTACTCGGCCTGCAACTCGATCAGCTTCGCCTTCAAACCGGCGAGCACCTCGGCGTAGGCGGGATCCTCGGCGACGCTGTTCATCTCCTGCGGGTCCTTCTCCAGATCGAACAGTTCGTACTGCCCGATGTTGTAGAAGTGAATCAGCTTGTAGCGGTCCGTCTGCACGCCGTTGTGCCGGCGGACGGCGTGCACCGTGCGGCGGTCCGGGTTGAACTCGTAGTAGTGGTAATAGAGGGCGTCCCGCCAGTCGGCCGGGTCCTCGCCTTTCAGCAGCGGGACGAGACTGACGCCCTGCATGTCCTCCGGGATCTCCGTGCCGGCGATATCGAGGAACGTCTCGGCAAAGTCCAGGTTGCTGACGAGGTGCTTGTCGACGCTCCCCGGTTTGGTGACGCCGGGCCACTTGACCAGCAGCGGCATCTTGTAGCTCTCCTCATACATGAACCGCTTGTCGAACCAGCCGTGCTCGCCCAGGTAGAAGCCCTGGTCGCTGGAGTAGATGACGATCGTGTTCTCTGCGAGGCCCGACTCGTCCAGATAGTCCAGTACCTCGCCGATCGCGTCGTCCACGCCGGCGACGCACCGCAGGTAGTCCTTGATGTACCGCTGGTACTTCCACCGCACGAGGTCCTTGCCGGTGAGGTTCGCCTCGCGGAAGGCCTCGTTCTTGGGGCCGTAGGCGGCCTGCCACTTGGCCCACTGCTCGTCGTTCATCCGCCGCCGCTTGTTCGGCGTCAGCTTCAAATCGCTTTCCGTCATCGTCTGGGAGATGGTCATGTCCTGCTGACGGGCGGCGTCGCTGCGGCCGGGGTAGCCGGCGTAGTCGTCGAACAGGCTGTCCGGCTCCGGGATCGTCACGTCGTCGTACATCGTGAGGTGGTCCGGGCCGGGCTCCCACTCCCGGTGCGGGGCCTTGTGCTGGAACATCAGGAAGAACGGCTTCTCCGTGTCCCGGGCGCCGTCCTCGCCCTTCAGCCAGGTGAGGGTCTTCTGGGTGATGACGTCGGTCACGTAGCCCTCCTGCACCTCGAAAGGGCCGCCGTTCTTGCTGAACGGGGTGTTGTAGTAGTGGCCCTGGCCGCGGAGGACGTCGGAGTAGTCGAAGCCGGTCGGCTCGCTGCCGAGGTGCCACTTCCCGATGACCGCGGTCTGGTAGCCGGCCTTCTGGAGCAACTTGGGGAAGGTCTGCTGGGAGCCGTCGAAGCGGTTGCCGTTCTGGCGGAAGCCGTTGATGTGGCTGTGCTTGCCGGTGAGGATCACCGCCCGGCTGGGCCCGCAGATGCTGTTCGTGCAATAGCAGCGGTCGAACCGCATGCCCTCCGCCCCGATGCGGTCGATGTTCGGAGTCTGGTTGATCCGCGAGCCGTAGGCGCTGATCGCCTGCGTGGCGTGGTCGTCGCTGAAGATGAAGACCACGTTCGGCCGCTGGGTCGCGGACGAATCGGCGGCGGCCTCCGGCGCCGCGGCGGCGGCGAACGGGGCGGTCGTCAGGGCGGCGGCCGCGGCGAGGAGCAGGCGGATCGACCTCGTCGCCGAGGCGGACGGGCGGGCGGGCGGGCGGTGCATCCGGAGGAATCCAAACAGGCGCGGGGCGAGAAACGCGAGCGGCCATCCTGATCCGTCGCCGAACGGCGCACAACCGGCGCGACCGGCCCGGGACCAGCCGGCGCCGCCCGGGAACCGGTTCGTCGCGCCGTTTGCGATCTGCCGCGGCGGAGCCGCTTTTTGGGGTGACGGGATCGAAATACGGTCCAAAGTTGCAAGACGCTTCGCGCCCGTGGCACCCTTCGGGGAGTCGTCCGGATCGCACGCCGGCCCCCGGGCGCCGCCGAACGCCATGAAAATTGGCGGATTGCGGGTCATTCGTCCTGTTCCGGCGGATTCACGCGCCGCCGGCACGGCGGTTGCGTCAGCGTCTTCCCGTCCGACACACGGAGTCGGACGGGCCGCCCGAGCCACCCGCTCGTCACCGAGCGACCCGCTCACCCTTCCCCGGCCCGCCCCGGACCGCCGACCCTTGGCTGAACCGATGACGCTCGCCGCCGACTTCTCCGCCGACCACGCCGTCGTGGAAGCCCTCGCCGCCCGCACCCTCTCCAGCAAGACGGTCCGCCGTCTGATGGCCGCCGACGGCTATCTGCAACTCGGCCTGCCCGGCTCCGCCCTGGCGGAGCTGAAGAAGGTGGAGCACGCCGGCCCGCTGGAGAGCGCCCGCGACTACCTGATCGGTCAGGCCCTGATGGCGGACGACCGCCACGAGGACGCCCTCGAGCCGCTGACCCGCGCCGCCGAGACGATTCCCGCCCCCTGGAACCGGGCCGCCTACGAAAGCCTGTCGGAGTGCTTCCGAGCGACCGGCCAGGACGCCCTCGCCGACGTGACCGACCTGTGGGGCGACGACGACGGCGTGCCCCCGGGCTTCGATCCGGACGCGGACGTCACCCCGCAGACCGCCGCCGACCGGCTGCGGTACGTCGACCCCGCCGAGACCGCCGCCGAAGCGTTCGAGGCGGAGGAGACCGCCTGGACTGACGCCGAGGATTTTGGCGACGCCGCCGATCATTCGGAGAGCGCCAAGTACGGCCCCGCTCTCTGGGGCGGCGACGGCTGGGGCGGCGACGGCCCGCTGAGCGACGACGCTCCCGAGGAACTGCTGATGGACGATCCCGACCAGGGCGGCGACTTCGCCGCCGACGCCGACGCGATGGAGCCCGGCCGCCCGCGGGAGTGGGACGTGCACAACTTCGACGGCGGCTTCGGCACGGACGAGGACGACGACTCCCCCCTGCCCCCCCACAGTCGCTAGGCGTCCGGGGCGGGCACGGCTTCCCGAAGAAGTTCGAGTGAAGTTTTCGCCCCTCCCGACCGCCCCCGGGCGTGGTTCGTTGGGATCCGAAATCTGTCCGCCCGGGATCATGCGAACCCCCTCCGCCGCCCGAAACGGGAGGTGTGAGTGGTCGACCCGACCCGCGGGCGGCCGCCGGAACCCTCTCCCGCGAGAGTCCCGGCGGTCGCCCGCGTTGCTTTGCGGCTCGGCGTTCGGTCCGAACCTGACGTTGACAGGAACCGCCGCGTGCTGCTGACGCTCTCCCCTTCCAAAACGCTCGCCGACGCCGCCGAGCCCCCGCTGCCGGACGGCGTGGAGCCGACCGAGCCCCGGCTGCTGGACCGGTCGGAGCGGCTGGTCAAGCGGCTGCGGAAGTTCTCGAAGCCGAAGCTCGCCGAGTTGATGGGCGTCAGCGACAAGCTGGCCGAACTGAACCGCGCCCGCTTCCAGGCCTGGTCCCGCCCGTTCACGGCGGAGAACAGCGTGCCGGCGGTGCGGGCCTTCCGGGGCGACGTGTACGACGGCCTCGCCGCGGACGACTGGACGGGGGAGGATCTCGCCTTCGCCCAGCAGCGGGTGCGGATTCTCTCCGGCCTCTACGGCGTGCTCCGTCCGCTGGACCGCATCCAGCCCTACCGGCTGGAGATGGGCACGAGGTTCCCCAAAGCGACGAAGGCGAACCCCGCCACCCTGTACGAGTATTGGGGCGAGGAACTGAGCGACCGGCTGAAGGCCGACCTCGCGGCGCTGGACGGCGAACCGGTTCTGCTGGACCTCGCCTCCCGCGAGTACGCCAAGGCGGTCCCGCTGCCCGACGTGCGGACGATCACGCCGGCGTTCAAGGAGGAGCGGGACGACGGCCCGCCGCGGGTGATTGCCCTGTTCGCCAAACAGGCCCGCGGGGCGATGGCCCGCTGGGTGGTGAAGGCCCGCGTGACCTCCCCGGACGGCCTGCCGGAGTTCGACGGTCTCGGTTACCGCTATCAGTCGGACCTGTCCCAGCCGGACGCCCCCGTCTTCACTCGCCGCCGGTGACGCCGCGGGGCGGACGCATATCGTGACGGCGTGGACGCCGCCCCCCTCACCGCCGCCCTGAAACAGAAGGCGGAGGAGGCCGGCTTCGACCTCTGCGGCGTCGCCCCGGCCGCCCGGCCCGACACGTTGGACGCGCTCTCGGAGTGGCTCGACCGCGGCTACCACGGAGAGATGGGCTACCTGGAACGCCGCCGCGGCGCCTATTCGCACCCCGACGGCGTGCTGCCGGGAGTGAAGAGCGTCGTGATGCTCGCCGTCAGCTATCACACGCCCGACCCGCCGGGCGCCGTCGACCCGCCGCCGGGCTACGGCAAGGTCGCACGCTACGCCCGCGGCGGAGTGGACTACCACGATTTGCTCCGCAAGCGGATGAAGCCGCTCGCCGCCCTGCTCCATGAGCACAACCCCGGCGGCCGCACCCGCACCGTCGTGGACACCGCCCCGCTGCTGGAACGGGACTTCGCCCGCCGGGCCGGGCTGGGGTGGTTCGGCAAGAACACCCTGCTGCTCAACAAGCGGGCCGGCAGCTACCTGTTGCTCTCGGCGATCCTCACCGACGCCGTGCTGGAGTACGACCCGCCGCACGAGTCCGCCCACTGCGGGACCTGCACGGCTTGCCTGGACGCCTGCCCGACGGACGCCTTCGTCGGCCCGCACGTGCTCGACGCCCGCCGCTGCATTTCCTACCTCACTATCGAGGCGAAGGAGCCGATCCCGGACGACCTGAAAGACGGCTGCGGGGACTGGCTGTTCGGCTGCGACATCTGCCAGGAGGTCTGCCCCTGGAACCGCAAGCCGCAACGCACGGACGACCCGGCGTTCGCCCCCCGCCCGGACCTCGCCCCCGCGCACGCCGCCGCGATTGCCGCGATGAGCGACGACGAACTGCGGGCCGCGTTCAAGAAGACCCCGCTGGACCGTCCCGGCCCCGCCGGCCTGCGACGCAACGCGGAGAACGTGCTGCGGAACGCGGGAGTCCGTGTCTCCGAAGCGACTCCCGAGCCGACTCCCGGTTGAGAGACAAGCGGTCGAGCCGCCCCCGGCGTAAACTGCCGGCATGCCCTCCGTCGCCCCTTCCGCCGACCGCCCGCCCGACGCCGGCCCGCCCACCGCAATCCGCGTGCGCGGGGCAGAGCGGGTCCTCGAACTGGAGTGGCCGGACCTCGCGGCGCAGGTGCCGTTCCGGGCGCTGCGGCTCGCCTGCCCCTGTGCGGCTTGCGTTTCCGAGACGACCGGCCGCCGCATCCTCGACCCCGCGACGGTGCCGGAGACGATCGCCCCGCAGGAGGTGGCCCTCGCCGGGAACTACGCCCTGCGGGTGACCTGGCAGGGCGGGCACGACACCGGCCTGTTCACCTGGCGCTACCTGCGCGAGATCGCCGCCGCGGCCCACGCCGCCTGAGTTCCACGCCGCCTGAGTCATTTCGGTCGCTCCGCCGCCACGCCCGCCGTCCGCCCCCCGCATGTACGAAGTCGAACTGAAGTTCCCCCTGCCCGACGGCGCCGACCGCGACGCCGTGCTGAAGGCGTTGGCGGAACGCGGAGCCGAGTTCGGAGAGTCGGTCACGCAGACGGATGTCTACTTCAATCATCCCGTTCGCGACTTCGCCGAGACGGACGAGGCGTTGCGGGTGCGGACCGTCACCGGCTCGGACGGCGTGCCGCACGGCCGGATGACCTACAAAGGGCCGAAGGTCGACGCCGACACGAAGACCCGGGTCGAATTCGAGCCGCAGCTCGCCGCGGGTCCCGACGACGTGCACGCTCTCGCCGAGGCCCTGCGGCGGCTCGGGTTCCGGGAGGTGTTCACCGTCAGCAAGTCCCGCCGCACCGCCCGCCTGACCGTCTCCGGGTCCGACGGGCGACACGAGTACGAGGTGACTCAGGATTCGATCCAGGGCCTGGGCGAGTATCTGGAGATCGAGACCGCCGCGGACGACGACGCGCTCGACGCCGCCCGCAAGGCGGTGCTGGCGTTCGCCGCCGAGATCGGATTGAAGAAGAGCGAACGCCGCAGTTACCTCGAGATGATGCTGGAGCGGTCGGAAACCGCCGGCGCCGGAGGCCGCGGGACATAGTGCGGTTTTGTTCAGTTTTTTCACCGACGGAGCGGTTTTGCCTGTTGCGAGACACTGAACGCGCTAATACCATTCGGGTGTTCACTGGTGGCCGCCCGTGCGGTCCCGCTTCCCCCGACGGATGGACGCCCCGATGCCCGCCCTCTCCGCCCCCCGCTCCGGCGTTTGTCGTTCCGTCGACCGCGGCCCCGCGACGGCCCGTTCGCCTCGGTCGCTGTTCTGGACGCCCGGCGAACGGCGACGGGTGGACTTCGTCGCATTCGTGGCGGCAAAGCTGAACGCCACGCCGGCGGAGATCGCCGCCGCCCGCGACGCCGGCCGGGCGATGCGGGCGAAGCTGGACGGCTTGTCCGCCGCCCCGGCCGCGCGGCCGACCTCCGCCCCGCGGCGGCACGACGGCCGGCTGCCGTTCCCGCCCTTCGATCCGCCGACCCCCGCCGCGGCCCCGGCGGACGCCGTCGCCGACCGTCGGTACACTCGCACCGCCGCCTGAACGAGCCCGCCGCGCCGTTCGTCCTCCCGTCGCCCGCCCCCGCTCCCTGTCGAAAGCTGAACCGTTGGCTAAAAACCGCGTGAAGAACGTCCCCAGCCGCAACGGTCGCGGCTCCGGCGAAGATACCGCCAAGGTCCTCGCCAACGCGATGGGCCAGATCGAGAAGGCCTTCGGCGAAGGCTCGATCATGCGGCTGGACAAGGACTCCGGCAACGCCGGCATCCCCGGCATTCCCACCGGCGCCCTTTCGCTGGATCTGGCCCTCGGCGGCCGCGGGCTCCCGAAGGGCCGGATCGTCGAGATCTACGGCCCGGAAAGCAGCGGTAAGACCACGCTGGCGCTGTCCGTGATCGGCAACGCCCAGAAGGACGGCGGCGTCGCCGCGTTCATCGACGCCGAGCACGCCCTCGACCCCAGCTGGGCCAAGCGGCTGGGCGTAAATCTGGAAGACCTGCTCGTTTCCCAGCCGACCTACGGCGAGGAGGGGCTTCAGATTGCGGAGATGCTCATCAAGAGCAACGCGGTGGACGTGGTCGTGATCGACTCCGTCGCCGCCCTCACGCCCAAGGCGGAACTGGACGGGGAGATCGGCGACAGCCACGTCGGTCTGCAGGCCCGCATGATGAGCCAAGCGATGCGGAAGCTCACCGGCGCCATCTCCCGCAGCAAATGCACCGTGATCTTCATCAACCAGATCCGCGAGAAGATCGGCGTGATGTTCGGCTCGCCGGAGACCACCCCCGGCGGGCGAGCGTTGAAGTTCTACTCCTCCGTTCGGATCGACGTGCGGCGAATCTCGACGCTCAAGGACGGCGACGTGACGACCGGCATCCGCATGAAGGCCAAGGTCGTGAAGAACAAGGTCGCCCCGCCGTTCCGCATCGCTGAATTCGACATGCTGAACGAGTCCGGCATCTCCTACGAGGGCGACCTGCTGGACCTGGCCGTCGAAGACAAGCTGATCCAGAAGAGCGGCTCCTGGTTCAGCCACGGCGAGACCCGCATCGGCCAGGGCCGCGAGCGGGCCCGGGAATATCTGATCGAGAACCCGGACGCCGCCGCGGAGCTGCGGGCCGGCGTGCTGAAGGCCCGCGGGTTCGGCGATCCGGAGAACCAGGGCGAAGACGCCGAGAACCTCGAGGCCGTCGAGGCGGACTGACCCCCGCCCCGCCCGCCCCGTCGAGCCCCGTCCGGAACGTCGCAGTGTCGCTCCTGCTCCTCTCCGCTGCGTTGCTCGCGCCGCCCTGCCCCGCGGCGGACGGCGGCGGGACCGTGTTGGCGGTGCGAATCAGCCGGCCGCTCGCCCGGCCGGCCGGGCCGTTCGCGGTCCGCGGGGAGCAGGTCCTCGCGGAGCAGTCCGGCGTCCTGCTGACCGGCCGTGACGGAGAACCGGTTCTGCTGACGACGTTCCGGGCCGCGGCGTTCGCCCCGACCGTCCGTGAAACGGCCGACGCCGAACGGGCGACGGGCGACGTGCGGGCTGCGGCGTTCCTCCCCGACGGCCGCAAAACGCCGGTCGCGGTGCTCGCCGCCGACGCGCACAGCGGACTGGCGACGCTCGCCGCGATCGAACCGGGGGCGTTCTCGGACCTCCCCGCGGCCCGATTGGCGGAGGGTTCCGGCCCCGAACCGGGGGACAGTGTGTGCGTGCGGTATCGGCACTGGGGGGAGGCGGCGGTCGAGGCCCCGGCGTCCGCGGCGACGCCGCGAACGGTCGTCGCCTTTGAGCGGTCCTACCCCGCCGCCGCGGCGGGGGGCGGGCGGGACTGGGCGGGGGACGATCCCGGCCCCGGGGTGCTGCACGCTTTCGGCACGCTCGCGGAACTCGACCCGCTCCCGCCGCCGGGTTGCTCCGGCGGCGGCGTGTTCGCTGCGGACGGGGCGCTGGTTGGGCTGCTGGTCGAACCCGCGGCGGGCGACGCGTTGCCGCCGCGGATGCTCCCGCTGACCGGCGGATTCCGTCGCGTCGCGGAGGCGCTGCTCGCCGGGGAACCGGTGGACTACGGTCTGCTCGGCGTGGAGCCGTCCTCGGTGACGGCGGACGCCGCGACCGCTGTGCTGGGGGAGAACGCCCCGGCCGGGGCGGCGTCGCTGGAGGACGTCCGCGGGAACAGTCCCGCCGAGCGGGCCGGGCTGCGGCGGGGCGAGTGGGTCGTCGGCTTCACCGGGGCGGATGGCGCCGCAGCCCCGGTGCGGTCCGCGGCGGATCTGATTCGCCTCGTGGCACTGGCCCCGCCGGGAACGACGGCGACGCTGGAGGTTCTGGAACCCCGCTCCGGCGCCCGGCGGACCGTGCCGGTGGACCTCGTCGCCGCCGCGACCGGGCGGGCCGCCGGCGGCTGGCCGGCAGTCGCCGCCGAGCCCCGCGGCCTGTCGGTGCGGGGCGTGCGGGTGGACTGGCCCACCGCCGCGGCCCTCGTCCCCCCCGGGGAGCCGCTGCCGACCGGCGTGCTGGTCGTCGCCGTCGAGAACGCGGCCGGCGCCGGGAACTCCCCGGGGCGGCGGGTCGTCCGCGTCGGAGACCGGATCGCGGCGGTCGCCGGCGAGCCGGTCTTCTCCCCCGAGCAGTTCGCCGCCCGCGTCGCCGAGACGCCCGGCCCGGTCCCGGTGCGGCTGTCCGACGGCACGGCGGCGACGCTGCCCTGAGGTCGCGCGGTTCGCCGCAATCGGGCGGCAGCGTTGGGAGCGTTCCCCTCCGCGGGTACCCTGCCCCGCCCGAGTCCCCCACCGCCTGACGAACCCGCCGGCCGATCCTTCCGCACCGGCGGCGACGGCGAAGCGAAGCCTGATGAAGACCGACGACCTCCGCGCCGCCTACCTCGACTTCTTCGAGGGCAAAGGCTGCGTCCGCCGCCCCAGCGACGTGCTCGTCCCCAAGGACGACCCCACCGTGCTGTTCACCCCGGCGGGGATGAACCAGTTCAAGGCGGAGTTCCTCGGCCTCGGCAAACCGGACTTCAAATCCGCCGTCACCAGCCAGAAGTGCCTGCGCACCGGCGACATTGAGAACGTCGGCGTCACCGCGCGGCACCACACGTTCTTCGAGATGCTGGGCAATTTTTCGTTTGGGGACTACTTCAAGCGGGAGGCGATCCTCTGGGCGTGGGAGTTCCTCACGTCCAAGCAGTGGCTCGGCATGAACCCCGACGAGCTGAACGTCACCGTCTACGAGGACGACGACGAAGCCGCCGCCATCTGGGCGAACGAGGTCGGCCTGGAGGAGGTCCGCATCCGCCGGCACGGGGAGCACGACAACTTCTGGCCCGCCGGCGCCCCCACCAACGGCCCGGACGGCGTCTGCGGCCCCTGCAGCGAGATCTTTCACCACCCCGGCGGCTTCGACCCGTCGAAGGAGGGCACGGAGATCTGGAACCTCGTCTTCACCCAATTCGAGCGCAAGGGCGCCCCGCCGAACAACCTGACCCCGCTGCCGGCGAAAAACATCGACACCGGCATGGGCCTGGAGCGCACCGCCGCGGTGTTGCAGGGGGTGAAGGCGAACTTCGAGATCGACACCCTCCGCCCGCTCTGCGAAGCCGCCGCGGCCGCCGTCGGCGTGGACTACAGCTACGACGCCCAGACCGGCCGCCCGGTCCGCCGCATCGCGGACCACGCCCGGGCCGTCACCATGGCCATTCACGAGGGCGTGCGGCCGGGCAACTCCATGGCGGAGTACGTCGTCAAACAGCTGCTCCGGCGGGCCTCGCTGGAGGGCTACCTGCTCGGCCGGACCGAGCCGTTCCTGCATTCGCTCGTCCAGCCGGTCGTGGACAGCCTGAAGGTGGCGTATCCCGAACTCACGCAGACCGTCGCGAGCACCGTCGACACGGTGAAGGCCGAGGAGGAACGCTTCCTCTCCACCGTCGAACGCGGCATCAAGCGGTTCGATCGGGCCGTCGAGGCCGCCCAGAAACGGGGCGAAAACGCCATCGACGGCGAGGCCGCCTGGGAGCTGCACGGCACCTACGGGGTGCTGGTCGAGATGACCGAGGCCCTGGCCGCCCGGCACAACCTCTCCGTGGACCGGGCGAAGTTCGAGGAGCTGCGGGCCGCCCATGAGGAGACCAGCGGCCGCGGCGCCTTCGCCGACAGCGTGATGGCCTCCGGCCCGATCGACGCCGTCAAGAAGGAGCACGGCGAAACCGAGTTCCTCGGCTACGAGCAGACCGAAGCGGACGCCACGATCCTCGGCGTGATCGCCCAGGGCCGGCTGGTGCCCACGCTCGACGAGGTCGGCCACGCGGAGCCGGTCGGCGTGATCCTCGACCGCACCCCCTTCTACGCCGAGGCCGGCGGTCAGGTGGGCGATCTGGGCCTGCTTTCCTCGGGAACCGGCGCCTCGGGCGAGATGCGGTTCCGCGTGACCGACACGCAGAAGGAGGGCGGGCTGACGGTGCATCTCGGTCATCTCGAAGCCGGGGAGCTGACGGCCGGGGCGACGGTGCACGCTGCCGTCGACGCCGACCGCCGGGCGGCCATCCGCCGGGCCCACTCGGCCACCCACCTGCTCCACCACGCCCTGCACGAGACGATCGGCAAGGACGCGACCCAGCGCGGCAGCGTGGTCGAGCCGGACCGGCTGCGGTTCGACTTCGCCCACCGCCAGGCCGTCACCCCGGCGGAGCTGGAAGCGATCGAGGACCGGATCAACCTGCGGGTGATGGAGGGTTCGCCGATCGAAACGAACGTGATGGATCTCGAAGAGGCCAAAACGCTCGGCGCCATGATGCTGTTCGGCGAGAAATACCCGGACCGCGTGCGAGTGGTGAACGCCGGCGGCTACAGCATCGAATTCTGCGGCGGCACGCATGCTACGAACACGGGTCAGCTGGGCCTGTGCCGAATTGTCAGCGAGGAGAGCGTCGGCACCGGCGTGCGGCGGATCACGGCCGTCACCGGCCCGCGGGCGATCCGCGAGGCCCGCGAGGCCGGGACCGTGTTGAAGCAGGCGACCGAATTGCTGAAGGCCGGCAAGCCGGAGGAGTTGCCGGGCCGGCTGACGGCGTTGCAGGAGGAATTGAAGGAGGCCCGCAAGCAGCTCGCCGCCGCGACCGCCAAGAGCGCCGCCGGCGGGGCCGAGGAACTGCTCGAAAAGGCCGAGACGATCGCCCTGCCCGACGGCACGACGGCGAAAATCGTGGCCCACGACCTGAACGGCGCCCCCCGAGAGGCGCTCCGCACGCTGGCGGACACCCTGCGGAAGAAGGGCGAGGCGGCCGGCGCCCCGGTCGCGGCGATCCTCGGCACGGTAGTCGACGACAAGGTCGCCCTGCTGGCCGCCGTCAGCCCGGCGTTGGTCAAGCTCGGCGTGAAGGCCGGCGACGCAGTCAAAGCCGCCGCCAAAGAGGTCGGCGGCGGCGGCGGCGGACGGCCGGACCTGGCCGAGGCGGGCGGCAAGCGGCCGGAAGGCGTTGCCGACGCATTGGCGGCGGGCGCTGCGGTATTCCGCACTCGCCTCGCTCCGTAAGCCTTCGGCATTAGACTGAACCGGTGCGTGGATTCCCATGACGGGTCTTCACGGCTGTTCGAGTGCCACCCGACTGGAGATCAAATTTTACTGATTGTGCGACGTAACATTTTGCATAAGCTGTAGACCCTTCCCGTTTTGCCGACACGCCGCATCGGATCCAGGCTCATGGCGACAAGGCCCGCAGCCGTTCTTACATTTTGCCTGCTAAGTTCGGCGGCGGTCCCCGCGGGGATCATCGGGGAGGCCGGATCCGGTCCGCGGACGCCGTACGTTCGGGCGTTCCACGGCGGGACCAGTTCCAACGCCAGCGCAGCGGTCGGAGCGGAACGGTTTTACGCCGCGGGCTACACCGGAACCCGCGCCTACGTCGCCAATATCGAGGGCGGGCACGCGTGGAATGGGCATCAGGACCTGACCGGCGTCAATTACATCCCCTCCGCCCCGGGAACCGGAACCCCGACGTCCTCTAAGCAGGGTCACGCTACGGCGACCGCACATAACATCGCCGGCGTGCCGTCGACGGGCGCAAGTTACGACAGCGACAGTTACAACTCCACACTTCGACACGGCATCGCTTTCGGCGTGCAGGAGAGCGGGAGACTCTATTCCGGAAACGTCGCGACCGCTTTCGGAAGCGGTGGGAGCTTCAGCACCACCACGACGTCCGTCGGCACAACCTATAAAGACGCCTTCCTGGATGGCATGGGAGGGGCCGGGAATCCAACGGCGGACGTCGTCAACGGGTCGTGGGGCTTTCGCAGCTCCGACGACAGCGTTGACCGGCAAATCCGAGCGGGCTTCGTGGTCGAGACGGTCGGCATCGACGCAATGATTGCGCAAAGCGGAGCCGTCTCCGTGTTCAGCGCGGGAAATGACCAAGACAACGACCCGGCCGCCGGGGCGGACAACAACGTCGGCGGCATCGGAGCGGGCTACAACTCGATTACCGTCGGGGCTCTCGGTCCCGGTCCCGACTTCGACAACATTTCCACCTTTTCCAGCCGCGGGGCCGCCCCGTTTTTCGACGCGAAGGCTGCCGCGGGGTCTGGCAACACTTCTCCGGACCCGCGGTTTCTCCAGCCCTCGGGCGCGTTCAGCGACGCTGCACGGGCCGTTGTCGACATCGTCGCCCCGGGGACAAGCGTCGGAGCTCCGTTCACCACGACCGACCCCGGCATCTACCACAGCGTCTCCGGCACGAGCTTCGCGGCGCCGATCGTTGCGGGCGGGGCGGCCCTCGTCGTGGACGCCGGGAAGGATCTGTACGGCGGCGGAGATGCGATCGACGGGCGGGTGGTCAAAGCCGTGCTACTGAACTCCGCCAACAAGAACCTGAACGGATACGACAACGGTCAGTTTCTCGACTCGGGCGTCGTCACCACGTTCCAATCTCTCGACCTAACCTACGGGGCCGGGGCGCTCGATCTCGACGCGGCCTTCGAGCAATACGTCCTCGCCGACACCGCCGGCGTGTTAGGAAACGACGGCGGGCTCGTGGGCGCCGTCGGCTGGGATCTCGGTTCGGTCTCTCATGACGGTCTCCTCGCCGCCGCCGAAGATCTCTTCTTCATCGGCACTGAGTTGGCCGGCGGAAGCGTTTTTACGACCACCCTGACCTGGTTCGCGGAACGGGTCGGGGCGAACGACACGCTGGAGGGAACGTTCGAGGACGTCCTCGTGGACCTCGACTTGGAAGTGTTCCGGTTTGACGCCCTCACCCAGACTGTGATCGAGACCGTCGCGCAATCGATCAGCGCCTTCAACGTCGTCGAGCACCTCTCCTTCGAACTCCCGGAAGACGGCTACTACGGGGTGCGAGTTTCGTATTTCGACGAGCACTGGGATTTCGGAGACGACGACACCGCGACCACTTACGGCTTGGCGTGGTCGGGGGTCGCACGGCCCGCCGCGGTGCCGGAACCGGGAACGGCCTGCCTAGTCGGCGTCGCGGGCCTTGCCGGCGTGCTGATCCGCCGCCGAAAATGGCGTCTCGCGGCCTGAACGGAGGCGCCACCGAGTCGCTCGTGACGCAGGCGGGCCCCCGATCCCGGTAACCCCGCGACACGCGGTTACTCCCGCCAAGCCTCCCACGCGGCGCGGACGTAAACGCCGAAGGTCTTCGGTTCTCCGTGATAAGCTTTCGCCCAGCATGAGACTCCCCCCGCACGACCCTTCGTGAGCAATGCCACAGGCCGTGGAGGGCTTCGCGTGGGCGGCGGCGAGGCGCTGGCAGCTTACCAGTGCGTTCGGCACGAATTGACCTCGGGGACGTTGTGACGGAAGCCGCGTCGCACTCACTGGCGAGACGCCGGTGACCCACACATGCTCGCCGCTGCGTCGGCATCGCATCGTGCGGCCTTGCCGACATGGCGGCGGCCGGAGGCCTAGGTCGTTCCTTCGGGCGTCTCACGACCGCGGCCGATCGGGAGGAACGACGCATGCTTTGAAACCCGCGGACGTGGCTACGCTCCGTCCTCCCGCTCCTCGGGACTCGGTTCGAACAGGCACGCGAGTCCTTCCCGGGTGAGCAACGCGTCCCACCCGCGATGCGCGACGCCGCGCGGGATTTCCAAGCGATGACTTCGCTCGATCTCCTTGCCGTAGACGTCCCTCAGCACGGCGAAAAACTTCTTCGGCCGTTCCACACGGTCCGTCCCCTGGGCCATCGCCGGCGGCGCCTTCGAGAGCGACCGGTCGCGGACGTCCCGGTCGAGGGCGCCGCATACGTAGCGGACGTCCCGCGTCGGATACCGGGCGATCAGCATGTCGACGGACGCCCCGCGAAAATAGCGGTAAGGTTCCTCCAGACCGTACCCCCAATGGTTGTAGGTGGGCGCCGCCTGCAACTCGCGGGCCGTCGGAACGCGGGAGCTGCCGTTGATCCAGCGCTTCGGGGTCGGGTAGGCGAAGTGAGAGGGCGCCGAAGCGACGAATCGCAGGTGAACGCCGGGGGGCGACTCAAATCGCCCCACCAACGCGTATCGCTGCGCCATCTGTCCGCCGGCCGAATGTCCGGCGATCACGATCTCTTCCAGCGCCGGAAGCCGCCCCGGTTCGCACAGGTACGAGAGCAAATTGTCCAGTACCCGATAGGCGCTGTAGGTCGCGTCCGGCCCGTCCGGCCCGACGGTCGCGAGGGAACTGCCGAAGTACGGGGTGACCTTCCAGTGCAACATCCCGTCGGGGATTGGGCCGTCGATTCCGTCGCGGGCGAAAAACTGCGGTGCGATCACGCGGGTCGTCCGCGGGTCGGCTCCCCGCTCGACCGCTTCCAAAGCGTGGCGGTGGTATTGGATCGCGTCGTACCCGGTGCTGTGGATCGCGATCAGAACCCGCTCCGTTTCGGCCCCCAAATTGTCGTGGGATCGTTCTCCGGCGTACGGCAGGGAACGTCCCGTCGGGGACGTTCCCTGGAACGGGAAACCGTCGCGGGGCCACCTCCGCGGCAGGCGCCGGGGCCACGACCGCCCAAAGGATGAACGCCGCTGCCCAGCGTCCGGCCGCGGTTCGCCCGCCGTCGGCGGCCGTTCGAAAACGGCAGGCGAGCGGGAGGGAGAGACAGCGGACGCTCATTTTGCTGGCCCCGGAGAAGCCGCGGCGAGTACTTTCGATTCCAAAGGTCGTGACGGACCGACGCAAGGATTCATGCGGTCTGGCGGCGGGAGGGCGTCGGCGCCCCGCCAGTGCGTCCGACTTTGACGGAACGTGGGAAGGACGCGACGGGAGCCGCGTCGCCCCCGCCGGCGAGACGCCAGTGGCACGCACGGGGAGCGCGTCGCGGCTGTCCCCCGTGACGCCGTGGCTTGCACGGAGCCGCCTTTACTCCCGCCAGGCCGCCCAGGCGGCCCCGACGCGTCCGGCGAAGGCCTTCGGTTTCTCGGCGAGCAGCCTCTCGCCCAGCGTGAGGGCTTCCGACCGCAGGGCGTCCTGATAGGCGCGCAACAGGCCGCGGAGAGCCTCGCGCCCGCGGGGGTCGGACGCCGGGGGGTCGGGGGCGTCGAGGACCAGGGCGGCGTAGACCGTCAGGTCGTGCTCCTCGCCGAGCACGTCCGACAGCGCCTTCGCCTCGTCCCGGCGGGGACCTAATACCTCCGGCCACGCTTCGCGGAGTAGCCGCAGGTGGTAGCGGTGGTACTTCGCCCGCTTCCGCCATTCGTGGAACCGCTTGCCGGTGGGCCGATCCACGGCGGCGGCCATCGCCTTGCGGGCCCGCTTGTAGGTCTTGGCGAAGCCGCCGGCGAAGGCGTCGAAGCCGTCCTCCTCAAGCGTCCATCCGTCGACCCGCTCGCGGACCCGCCGCAGGTCGGCCCCGGCGGCGACGAGGCGCTCGGCGACGGGGGCGCCCTCCCCCGACCCGTGGACGTCCGGGGCTTCGAGTTGTTTGCGGCGCCGCGTCAGGGCCGCCCGGATCGGACCGAAGGCCCGGCGCTCGACGAACTCCTCGTAGCGGTCCATCAGGAGGTCGTGCGTTTCGATCACCGCCGTGGCGTCCCGCAGGTCCGACAGCCGGCGAGCCGCGTCGCGGATCGCGGCGTTCTCGTCGGCGTACGCCGGGAACGCCGGCCGCACCAGGCGGATCAGGGCCCGCAGCTTTTTGCCCCGCTTGCGAACCTCGTGCACCGCCTCGGCGGGGTCAGCGTCCGGGTCGCCGCCGACGGCCGCGTCGGCCTCGGCGAGAGCCTTGTCGAGCTGTTCGGCGGCGATGCGTCGCAGGCCGTCGGCGACGGATTCGTCCTGTTCGAAACGGTAGCTCATCGGCGGGGCGGGCGTGGGACGGGACTGACTGTTCAGGGTAAGCCGGGCCAGCCCCGACGGCCCCCGCCGGGGCGGCCGTGCTGTTGCGGGGGGCCTCCCCAGGGGATGATGCGCTGTCCAGCCGTCTCCGCTCGCCGGTCGCTCGCCGTGTCGCCGTCGCTCCTGCTCGTCGTGTCCCTTGGCTCGTTCGCGTTGGAGGACGACCCGGCGACGCCCGGGGCAGTGTTGGACCTGAGCGGGTGGAAACTCACCCTGCCGGTGGACACCTCGCGGGCCGGGACCCCGGACGAGGTACCGGCGGCGGAACTGGGAACGTTCGTCGATCCGCGGTTCTTCTTCCTCAGCGCCGAACCGGCGGGCGTGGCGTTCCGGGCGCCGTGCGGGGGGCGGACGACGAAGAACTCTCGTTATCCCCGCTGCGAACTGCGGGAAACGACCGCCGACGGCGCCCGGCCCGCCGCGTGGTCCACGGACGACGGCGGCCGGCACACGCTGACGGCGACCCTGGCCGTGACGGCCCTTCCGGCAGTCAAGCCGCACGCCGTTTGCGCCCAGATTCACGACGCCGAAGACGACCTGCTGATGATCCGCCTCGAAGGGCGGAAACTGTTCGTGGAGCGGAACGACGTCGGCGATGTGCCGCTGGACGACGACTACCGACTCGGTACGCCGTTCGAGTTGAAGATCGAGGCGGCGGAGGGCGTGGTGCGGGTCTGGTACGAAGACGACTTGAAGCTGTCGTGGCCGGCGTCGGCGGCGGGCTGTTACTTCAAGGTCGGCTGCTACACGCAGTCGAACGCGGCGCAGGGCGACGCGGCGGACGCTTACGGCGAGGTCGTCGTTAGCCGGCTGCGGGCGGAGCATTCCCGGCCCAATTGAAGGCGGTCGGGCGGGGCCCGATGATCGCTGGGCGCTCCCCCTTCCCTTCCCGGTTTTGCTCATGCCCCGTTGTCGAGCCGCAATTGTGCTGACCCTCGCGGCGCCGCTCTGCTGGACGACGCACTGTTCGGCGGGCGCCGCCGAGGAGCCGGGGCCGATGGCGGTCGACGCAGACTTCGAGGGGGCCTCCGTACGGGTGTTGGCGGTGGACCAGGAGAACCGCGAGATCCGCTTCATGCCGGGCGGCGATCCGGCCCGCGGTTGGCCCTGCTGGTGGTCCTTCCGCCTGACGGGGCTGACGCCGGGCGAACCGGTCGCGCTGCGGCTGCGGGGGTCGGACGCGACGGTCGGGAACGCCAAGCCGCTATCGGCCTCCTGGGCGACGCCGACCCGGGCGACGGTCTCCCACGACGGCGACACCTGGCTGCACACCGCCCCCGGCCGGCGGGAGGACGGGGAGACGGTCTACACGGTCACGCCGGAGGGAACCTCGCTGCACGCCGCATGGGGCCCGCCGTACACGCCCTCCGACGCGAATCGCTTCGTGCAACGGATGGCCGACGGCTCCCCGCATGCGACGGCGACCGTGCTGTGCGAGTCGGACGAGGGGCGGCCGGTGCCGATGCTGCACGTTCGCGAGGGGGATCGGCCGGACGACGAACGGTTCGGCGTCTGGGTGCAGGCTCGACAGCACGCCTGGGAGAGCGGGTCGAGCTGGGTCGCTCAGGGCTTCGGCGAATGGCTGCTCAGCGACGCGGAGGAGGCCGTCTGGCTGCGTCGGCACGCGGAGGTCTTCCTCGTGCCGGTGATGGACGTGGACAACGTCGCCACGGGCAACGGGGGCAAGAACGCCCTGCCCCACGACCACAACCGCGACTGGTCGGACGCTCCGCGGTGGAAAGAGGTGATCCACGCCCGCCGCAAGATCGCCGGGCTGATCGCGGAGGGGCGGATGGACGTCTTCCTCGACCTGCACAACCCGGCTCCGGGCGACAAGACGTTCTTCTACGCCCTGCCCGCGGAGCATCTCAAAGCCTCCGCCGTCCCCCTGCGGGACCGGTTCGTCGAACTGACCCTCGCCCGCCTGCGGCGGCCCGACGTGGCCATCCCCGTCAGCGACCGGACGAAGCCGACCGGCGCGGATTACTCCCCCCTCTGGCGCCAGATGAGCGCCACCTGGGTGAACCTGCACGGCAACCCGCACACGGTCAGTCTCTGCCTGGAGACGGCCTGGAACACGTCGGGCAGCACGGCGGACGGCTATCGCTCCGTCGGGGCGAACCTCGCGGCGAGCGTGCAGGAGTCCCTTCGCGACCGCCCCGCCAGGCCGTAACCTCCCCGCCCCGTCCCGCCCGGAGCCGCCCCCGTGAAGATCGCCCTCGCTCAGATGGACTGCGTCGGCGACGCGGCGGCGAACGCGGCCAAGATCGCCGGGTTCGCGGCGGAGGCGCAGGCCGCCGGGTGCGAGGTGCTTTTCCTGCCGGAGCTGGCGACGACGGGCTACACGGCGGAGGCCGCCCGGGCGGGCGTCGGGGCGGAGACGGTACGGGCGGCCGCCGCGGAGCACGGGATCGCCGTCGTCTGCGGCTGGGCGGAGCGGGCCGGCGAGACGCTGCACAACAGCCTCGCGTTCCTCGACGCGGCCGGCGAACCGGTCGCGGGCTACCGCAAGCTGTTCCTGTTCGACGGGGCCGGGGCGTGGGAGCCGTCGACCTTCACGCCGGGGACGGAGCACGTCGTCGCGGAGTTCGCGGGACGGCGGTGGGGGCTGTCGATCTGCTACGACCTGCGGTTCCCGGAACTGTACCGCGTGCTGACCGACCGCGGGGCGACCGTGCTGGTGAACTGCTCCGCCTGGCCGAACGTGCGGTGGCGGCACTGGGATCTGCTCACCCGGGCCCGGGCGGTGGAGAATCAGGCATTCTTCGTCGGCGTGAACCGCTGCGGGACGGACGGCCCGCTGACGATGGCCGGCCGCAGCCGGGTCGTGGCGCCGACCGGCGAACTGCTGGTCGAAACCGGCCCGGACGAGGAAGCCCTGCTGATCGCGGACCTGGATTTCGCCGCGGTGGACGCCTTCCGGGAAACGCTTCCCGCCCTGCCCGCCCGCCGGCCGGAACTGTACGGCGGCGGCTGAGCCGTCGCGGGGGTCCCGTCGCATCGGGAGCCGCCGGGGCGACGGTGGCGGACGACGCGGGGGCCGTGAAATGATGGGCGGTTCGCTCCCCCGTTCTTCGCTTGTCGTCGCCCGCCGCATGTTCGCCCCGCTGCTTCTCTCCGCCGCCCTGCTCGCCGCGGGTCCCGCCTCCGACGCCGGCGCCGCCCCCGCCGGGAACCCGGCGGCCGACCGGCCGAACGTGCTGGTGATCCTCGCGGACGATCTCGGCGTGGAGGCGCTGGGCTGCTACGGCGGCGTCTCCTACGAGACGCCGCACCTCGACCGGCTGGCGGCGGGTGGGCGGCGGTTCGAGTTCTGCTTTTCCAACCCCTACTGCTCCCCGTCGCGGGCCGAATTGCTGACCGGTCGCGAGCCGCTGCACAACGGTATCCCGCGGGTGATCTTCGACCCGAAGAAGCACCGCGAGTTCCTCGACCCGGCGACGGAGCAGTCGCTCGGCAACCTGTTCCAGGACGCCGGGTACGCCACGGCGGCGGCCGGCAAGTGGCAGCTGTCGTTCCTCACGGAGCGGGACACCCCGGCGGCGCTCGGCTTCGAGCGGTCGCGGTTCTGGCCCATCCAGATCGACGGCGCCCGCACCTCCCGGTACGCGGAGCCCTCCTTCTGGGGCGACCGCCCGGACGGCACGCGGGGCCCCTGGACGGTTCCCGACGGCTACGGCCCGGACGAGTACAACGCCTTCGTGCGGGGCGAGATCGACCGGGCTCGGGCCGCCGACCGGCCGTTCTTCGTCTACTACGCGATGCTGCTCCCGCACTTCCCCTGGGAGCCCACGCCGGACTCCGACGTTCCGCTGAAGCGGACCTCCTCGCTCGCTTCGAGCGATCACGGCGACAAGAAGTTCTTCCCCGACATGGTCGCCTACATGGACCGCCTCGTCGGCCGCACGCTGTCCCATCTGGAAGAGACCGGGACGCTGGAGAACACGATCGTCGTGTTCCTCGGCGACAACGGCTGCCAGCGGGGCATCACGTCCCGGCGAACGATTCCCGGCCCCGAGGGGCCGCGGACGGTCACGGTGGCCGGCGGCAAGGGCACGATGACGGACGCCGGCACGCACGTCCCGCTGATCGTCTCCTGGCCCGGCACGATTCCGGCGGGAGTGGACGAGGGGCTGGTCGAGTTCAGCGACGTGCTGCCGACGCTCGTGGACCTGTGCGATCTGCCCGCGCCCCGCAACCCCATCAACGGGGTGAGCTTCGCCGACCGGCTGGGCGTCCCCGGCATGCCGGAGCGGCCGGACCGGGACTGGGTGCACATCCAGGACAAAAAAGAGCGGCAGGTCCGTTCCCGCACGCACATGCTGAACGACAAAGGCCGGTTCCGCCCCGCCGTGCCGCCCGGTTCGGAGCCCGCCCCGCCGCTGAGCGTACCGCTGTCGCCGGAGTTGCAGGCCGAACGAGCCCGCCTCGCCGCCGCGTTGAAGGCGGTGAAGACGTTCGACGGCCCGTGAGCGGTTCGCCGGTCGCCGGATCGCCAGAGTTTTCATTCCCCTTCGCTGAGCATCGCCCGTGGGCGTCATCGCTGACTTCGTCGCCGCCGCGAACGCCGGGGAGCTGCCGCGGGCGGTCTGCCGGTTGGAGAGCGGCTGGGTCGTGCTGGGCGACCCGCAGGTGTTGCCGGGCTACTGCGTGCTGCTGGCGGACCCGGTCGTCGGCACGCTGAACGACCTCACCGGGGAGCGCCGAGCCGCCTACCTGGCGGACATGGCCCGCGTCGGCGACGCCGTGTTGGCCGTCACCGGCTGCGTGCGGGTGAACTACGGGATCCTCGGCAACGTCGCCCCGGAGCTGCACGCCCACGTCTTCCCCCGCTACGCCGACGAGCCGGACGGTCTGCGGCTCAAGGCGGTATGGCACTACGACTGGGAGGCCGCCCCGCCGTTCTCCGAGGCCGAACACGGCGCCCTGCGGGACCGGTTGCGGGCGGCGCTGGAAGAAGCCCCGGCCTGAGCGGTTCGGTCGCACCGACGGGGGACCGGCGACAGACTGGGCGGGCTCTCCGATCTGAAAGCCCCGATGTCCTTGTCCCCCGCCCTCATCGCCCTGCTGACCTGCGCTTGGGCCGCGGCGCCCGCCCCCGCGGCGGAGCGGCCGGACGTGGTCGTGGCCGACTTCGAAGCCGCCGACTACGGCGACTGGACGACGACCGGCGAGGCCTTCGGCGACGGTCCCGCGGCGGGCACGCTGCCGGGGCAGATGCAGGTCGACGGCTTCGAGGGGCGGCGGCTCGTCAACAGCTTCCACGGCGGTGACGGAGCGGTCGGCACGCTCACCTCCCCGCCGTTCGAACTCTCCCGCAATCACGTGAACCTGCTGGTCGGCGGGGGCGGGTACGAGGGCGAAACCTGCGTCAACCTGCGGGTGGACGGGGAAGTCGTGCGGACCGCCGTCGGCCCGAACCTCCGCCCCGGCGGCAGCGAACGACTGCGGCCGCGGACCTGGGACGTGCGCGAATACGCCGGCCGGACGGCCCGCATCGAGATCGTCGACGCCCACCGCGGCGGCTGGGGGCACGTCAACGTCGATCAGATCACGCTCTCGGACACGGCCGCGGACGTCCCCCCGCCGCCGGTGACGTTGGAGCGCCCCCTCCTCGTCGACGGCTCCCACCTGCTCGTGCCGATCGCCAACCCCGGCCCCGACGCGGAGGCCGTGCGTCTGGGGCTGTTCGACGGCGACCGCGTCGTGCAGAGCTTCAACGTCGCCCTGCCCCTGGACGGCGACCCGAACTGGACCGCCGCCTACCCGCTGGGGCCCTTCGACGTCGCCGGGAAAACGCTCACGCTGAAGACCCTCGGTTCGCCGGTGAACCCGCAGACCGCCGCCGCCTTCGACCGCATCGCCGTCGGTTCGGCCGACAGGGTCCTCGAGCCGGCGGACTGGACGCGGCCCTACCGCAACGCCTTTCACCTCGCCCCCCGGCGGGGGTGGAACAACGACCCGAACGGTCTCGTCTACCACGACGGGCTGTGGCACGTCTTCTACCAGTACAACCCGTTCGGGATCGAATGGGGCAACATGCACTGGGGGCACTACACCAGCCCCGACCTGACGACCTGGACCGAGCGGCCGATCGCCCTGTTCCAGAACGGCCCCGGCGACGCGATGTTCTCCGGCGGCGGATTTGTGGACGCGCGGAATACGGCCGGGCTGGGAGCGGGTCGGCTGTTCGTGGCCTTCACCAGCACCGGCCGCGGCGAGTGCCTGGCCCACAGCGCCGACGGCGTCGCCTTCACCGAGCTGCCGGAGAACCCGGTGGTGACGCACTCCGGCCGCGACCCGAAGATCTTCCGGCACGCCCCGACGGACCGTTGGGTGATGGCCGTGTACGAGCAGGAGGAGACCGCCGAGACCCGGGCCGTGCCGCAGTCCGCGGAGTCGGCCGCGCGGGAGGCCGACCTGAAGACGGCCCAGATCGCCTTCTACCGCTCCGCGGACCTGCGCACCTGGGAACGCACCGGCGCCTTCACCCACCCGGACCGCAGAAGCGTCTTCGAGTGCCCGGAGCTGTTCGAACTGCCCGTGCTGAAGGACGGCGAACCGACCGGCGAGACCCGCTGGGTCCTTTACGGCGCCCAGAATCGCTACTTCCTCGGGACGTTTGACGGCGAGACGTTCACCGCCGAGAGCGGGCCGCACGGGGACGCGCACGGCGCCTTCTACGCCGCCCAGACCTTCAACAACGCTCCGGACGGCCGTCGCATCCAGATCGGCTGGCTGCGGACGCCGCTGTACCTGGAACGGTTCCCGAACCAGACGGTCAACCAGTGCCTCTCCCTGCCGCACGAATTGACCCTGCACGCCACGCCCGACGGTCCCCGCCTGCGGTTCACGCCGGTCGCGGAGCTGACGAATCTGCGCAACGACCTGCGATTCGAGGGGGAGGATCTCTCCGCCGACGAAGCGACCGCCGCGTTGACCGCCGCAGCCGGGGCGCCGTCGGAGACGCTGATCACGTTCGCCGAGGCCGGCCGGCACACGCTGACGATTGACGGCGTCGACGCGAGCTTCGAGGGGACCTCCGCCCGCATCTTCACCGACCGCACCGTGACGGAGATCTACGCCGACGACGGCCGGCGCCTCACGGTCCGCACCCGCCCGGACTCGGCCTTCGAGGACCCCGCGTCCCGCGTGGCGGCCGGCGAACGGGTCGCCTCGCTGCGGGTGTACGGATTGGCGTCGATCTGGCCGCCGGCCGGCTCGTCCCCGGCAGGGGATTGAGCGCCCGGCTCCGGCGACCGCGGGCATCCGACGGGGCGGCCCGACGGGGCGGCCCGACGGGGCGGCCCGGCGGGGGGCGCGTGACCCGACGGAGCCGGGGCTTCCGCTTTCCGGTTCGACGCGCTTGGTTTTCCCGCTCCCGCCGATTGCGTGACTGCGCCGTCGACGGGGAGCGGTAGGATCAAGATCGCGCCCGTCGCACGAGGCGGCGGACAGCGGCAGAGCCGGAACGTCGTCCCGGCATGAAGAACGAGTTGACAGTGCAAGATCATCCCGACGTCGTCGCCGACCCGATCGAGCCGTTGTTCTCGACGTCCGTCCCGGTCGAGGAGCAGGAGACGAGCGGGGGCGTACTGGCCGACGCCGTGTTGCGCGAGGCGCCCGTGGCGGTGCTCGTGGCGGACCGAAACGGGGTGGTGCGACTGGCGACGCGGGAGATCGAACGCCGCTTCGGCTGGGCGCTGGGCTCCCTGGAAGGACGGTCGGTCTCCGCCCTGATCCCCGAGCGCGATCGGCCCCGGCAGCGGGCCCTCTGGCCGCAGTTCTTCGCGAATCCCCGGCCCCGGACCTTTCCGGCCTCCGCCCGCCTCGCCGCCCTCTGCCGCAACGGCGAGGAATTGCCGATCGCCCTGCGGCTCGCCCCGCTGACGATCGACGGCGAAACCTTCGCCTGCGCAGTCGTCGAAGACGTCGCCGACAGGCAGGAGGAGGCCGCCGTCGTCCGGCGACAGGATCGCACCCTGCTGACGTTTCTGGACCACTCCCCGGCGGTGATCTACCTCAAGGACACCGCCGGTCACTACCTGATGGTGAACCGCCGGTTCCTCGAGATCTTCGGCCGGTCCCGCGAGGAGATCGTCGGCCGCGGGGAGGAGGCGGTCCACCCGCCGGAGATCGCCGAGCAGATCCGCCAGAACGATCGGGAGGTCCTCGCCGGCGGCAATCCGGTGCGGTTCGACGAAACCGTGGAGCACACCGACGGCCCGCGGGACTACATCTCGGTCAAGTTCCCGATGCGGGATTCCAGCGGACGCATCTGGGGACTGGGGGGCATCTCCACCGACGTGACGGAGCGCAACCGCGCCGTCGCCGAGTCGGTGCAATTGGGCACCCGGTTGGAGTTGATCCTCAACTCCGTCGGCGAGGGGGTTTACGGGCTGGATCTGGACGGACGAATCACCTTCGCCAACCGGACCGCGGCGACGATGCTGGGCTGTGCGGTGTCCGATCTGGAGGGCCGGCCGCACGGCGAGGTCGTCCGGTACACCCGCCCCGACGGGGTCGGCTACCGGCCGGAGGAGTGCCCGATCCTGGCGGTGTTGCGGGACGGCACGCCGCGGTCGGAGGACGACGCCCTGTTCTGGCGGTCGCTGGGCAACAGCTTCCCCGCCGCCTACGAGTGCGCCCCGCTGCGGACCGGCGGAGAGGTCGTCGGGGCGGTGGTGACGTTCCGCGATCAGACCCGCGAGCGGGAACGGGACCGGGCCCGCCGGGAACTGTCCGCAGCCCGGGCGGTGCAGAAGCGGCTCTACCCCGCCCGGCCGCCGCGGGTGCCGGGACTGGACGTCGCCGGCGCCGTCTTTCCCGCCGAGGAGGCCTGCGGAGACTACTTCGACTTCGTCACCCAGCCCGACGGCACCTTGGCGGTCGCGGTCGGCGACGTCTGCGGCCACGGCCTGGGACCGGCCTTGGTGATGGTCGAGGCCCGCGCCTTCCTCCGGGCCGGTCTGGCGCCCGGCCGCAGCCCCGCGGACGTGCTGTCGCGGATGGAGCGGCAGATCTCGCCGGACCTCGGCCCGCTGTTCCTCACCCTGCTGTTGGGCGTGCTCGACCCGCGGGCGCGGACCTTCGACTACGCCGCCGCCGGCCATGTCGCCTACCACCTGCCGGTCGGCGGGGTGCCCGTGCGGCTGGACAGCACCGCCCCGATCGTCGGCCTGCTGCCGGAGCCGGAGATCGAGGCCGGCCCCACGATCCGTCTCTCCCGGGGCGACCTCCTGCTGTTTCCCACGGACGGTCTGGAGGAAACGATGAACGCCGAAGACGAGCAGTTCGGCCCGGAGCGCATCCTGCAGACCGCCGAGGAGCACCGGGACCGCTCGGCGGCGGAGATTGTCGCCCGGCTCAACGAGGCCAGCCGCCGCTTCCGTGAACCGCAACCGCAGGCCGACGACGTCACGATCGTAATCGTCAAGGTGGAGGACTGACCCCGCGGGCGCGGGACCTGGTTCCGGGCGGCCGGAGCGTTCGGCATAGTGGCGGCATGATGACCGCCCTCTGTCTGCTTGCGCTGGTCGCCCCGACGGCGAACGATCCGGAGGCGAACGCCCCGGCGAACGTCGGCGCCGACCGACCGTTCGAAACCTTCGAGGCGGCGGCCGCCTGGGTGAAAACGACCGGCGGCGGCGTCTTCCGCCAACGGGTTCTGCCCCGGCCGATCGGGGGCGGGCCGGCCTTCTGGTATCGAATCGAAACGGGTCCCGGGTCCGCCGAGTTCGTGCTCGTGCGGCCCGCCGACGGCCTGCGGGAGCCGGCGTTCGATCACGCCGCCGTCGCCGCTGCGCTCTCCCGCCGTGGGGAGGAACGCCTGCGGCCGGACGCCCTGCCCTTCCGGTTCGTCGAGTTCCCCGACGGCCCGGACGGTCCGGTCCGCTTCGCCGCCCGCGGCGCCCGCTGGGAGGTGGAGGGCGCCGAGGTGCGACGGCTCGGAGACTCCGGCGACGGGACGCAGCCGGAATCCCGCGGCGTCACGTTTCTGAACCGCCCCCGCCCCACGCGGGCCGGTCCGGAGACCCACGTCACCTTCGTGAACCGCACCGACGGGCCGATCGACCTCTACTGGCTCAGCGACGGGCGGGAGACCGGATACGGCCGCATTCCCGCCGGCGAGCGGCGGGCCCAGCACACCTTCGCCGGGCACCTCTGGCGGGTGCGGGACGCGGAGGGACGGTCCCTCGCCGTGCTGACGGGAACGGAGCAGGAGGGCGTCGCGGTCATCGACGGGCCGATGTCGGCCTCCGAGCCCGAGCCGGATCGGCCCCGGCGGGAGCGGTCCGCCCCCCCGCCGATTCGCCTGCGGAACGGGGACGTCTTCCACGCCGTCAGCGACCGCCGCCTCACCGACGCCGCCGCCGAGCCCGTGCCGGAAGGATACCGCGAGATCGCCTACCGCGGCCCGGTCCTCGCCAGCCCGGACGGCCGGACGGTCGCCGTGCGGCGGACCGTCGTCGCCCCGGTCCGCGAGATCACCCTCGAGCCCCGCGGCGAGGACGGCGAGCCGCTGGAGCCGGTGCGCCTCGACTACCCGAAGCCGGGGGACCTGCGGGACCAGTCGGCGCCGGTCTTCTTCGACGCCGAGACTGGCGAGCGGACGGACGTCGCGTTGGATTCCCTGCCGGACCAGTACTCCGTCGGCAACTGGCGCTGGTCGGCGGACGGTTCGGAACAGTTCTTCCTGTACAACCCCCGCGGGCACCGGTTCCTGCAGGTTCTCGCCGCGGACCGGGAGACCGGGGCGGTGCGGGTCGTGGTGGACGAACGCAGCGACACGTTCGTGGACTACTCCCAGAAGACCGAACTGCACTGGTTGCCGACCGCCGACGGGGAGCCGGAGACCCTGCTGTGGGCCAGCGAACGCAGCGGCTGGAATCACCTGTACCGCGTCGACGCCGGCTCAGCCGACGTCCTGAACGCCGTCACCGCCGGCGAGTGGGTCGTGCGGCGGGTGGAGAAGGTCGCGGACGGCCGCGTCTGGTTCGTCGCCCTGGGCGTCGTGCCGGGGCAGGATCCGTACTACGAACACCTCTGCCGGGCGGACCTCGACGGGTCGAACTTCGTCGTGCTCACCTCGGACGCCGCCGAGCCCGGCGACGGCACGCACGAGTGGGAATTTCTGGACGGGGGACGCTACCTGCTCGACCGGTTCAGCCGCGTGGACCTGCCGCCGGTGACCGTGCTGCGGGACGGGGAGACCGGCGCCCTGCTCTGCGAACTGGAGCGGGCCGACGCCTCCGCCCGCCTCGCCACCGGCTGGCGGCCGCCGGCGCCGTTCTCCGCGACGGGCCGGGACGGCGAGACGGAGATCTACGGAACCGTCACCTTCCCCCCCGGCTTCGACCCGGACGCGGCCGAGCCCGGTTCGCTGCCGATCGTGGAGAATATCTACGCCGGCCCGCACGGGGCGTTCGCCCCGAAGGCGTGGGGCGACGCGCGGCACGTGCGGGAACTCGCCGCCCTCGGCTTCGCGGTGGTGCAGTGCGACGGCATGGGAACGAACTGGCGGAGCAAGGCGTTCCACGACGTCTGCTGGCGGGACCTCGCCGACTCCGGCTTCCCGGACCGTGTTCGGTTCCTTCGGGCTCTCGCGGAGAAGTACCCGGCGCTGGATCTCGAGCGAGTCGGCGTCTACGGCGGATCGGCCGGCGGGCAGAGCGCCCTGCGGGCCCTGCTGTCCCACGGCGACTTCTACAGCGCCGCCGCGGCGGATTGCGGCTGTCACGACAACCGCGTCGACAAGCTGTGGTGGAACGAAGCGTGGCTCGGCAAGGTCGGCCCGCACTACGACGACAGCTCGAACGTCCGTGACGCCCACCGACTGGAGGGCGATCTGCTGCTGACGGTCGGCGGGTCGGACCGCAACGTCGATCCCGCCTGCACCCTCGAAACCGCCGACGCCCTCCGGGCCGCCGGCAAAGAGTTCACCCTGAAGGTCTACCCGGAGGGCGGCCACGGCGTCGGCGAACGGGACGCCGCCCGCCGCCTGCGGGCGGAGTTCTTTCAGCGGACGCTCGGCGGACGCTGACGCCGCGGCCGGCGCCCCCTCCAACGCTCAGCGGGCTCCGTTCGGTTCGGTCGCCTTCGTCAGCGCCTCGCGGACCGCTTGCGCGACGGCCTTCGCCAGCACGTTCGAGCCTTCGGCCGTGAAGTGCACGTTCCGCGGCTTCTGCCAGGCAGCGAGGTCGGCGGAGGCGACCGCGTGCAGGTCGTTCACCCGTACGTTGCGGCCCTTCAGGACCTCGGCGGCGATCGCGTTGTATTTCACGGCGTCCCCGCCGATCCGGCCGTGAGAACCCTTCGGCACCGGCGTGGTCGTCGCCCAAATCACCTCCGCGCCGGTCTTTTCCAGCCGGTCGAACAGCCGGCCGAGGTTCTTCCGGTAGTCCTCCGGCGAGACCTGCTGCACGCCTCGATCCACCGGGGTGAGGTCGCCCTGCCCGTCCATGTATTTCAGATCGTGCAGCCCCCAGTTGACGTGGATCACGTCCCACTTCTCCTCGCCGAGCCACTCGTCGAGGTGGGCCAGCCCGCGGGTCGTCGGGCCGCCGTTGGTGGGGATGCGGTAGACGTTCGCCTCGCCGGCCAGTTCCTTGCGGACCGGGTCGGTGTAGCCGATGGAGATGGAATCCCCGATCAGCAACACCCGGGGCAGGGCCGGGTCGACGGTGGCCGGGGCGGCGGCCGGCCGGTCGGCCGCGGGCAGGAAGGCCACGAGTGCGGCAAAGGCGGTGAGCATCGATCGACTTTCGGAACGGGGGCGGACCTCGGCAGGATAACGCAACGGCCGACGGCGATCCGTCCCGCCCGGGCCGCCGCCCCCTGGCAAGACGGCGTGAACCGCCCCGACCCGCGGAGCGTTCGCCTCGCATCCCCCCACTCCGTAGGCCCCTCATGTCCGCCGCCCCGTCCGACTCCGCCGCCGACCGCCGCCACAGCCTCGCCGAGTTCGTCGCCGCCACGAACCAGCGGGACCGCGGCGAGGGCTTCTTCGAGATGGAGCGGGACCGCCTCCTGGAGGTGAACCTCGGCCAGGCCGGCACAGAGGTCTGGATCAAGGCCGGGGCGATGGTCGCCTACACCGGCCGCATCGGCTTCGAGCGGGAGGGCATGCTGGAGCACGGCCTCGGCAAGTTCCTCAAGAAGGCCGTCAGCGGCGAGGGAGCGAAACTGACCAAGGCCAGCGGCAAGGGCCGCCTATACCTGGCCGATCAGGGCAAGAAGGTCACCCTGCTGCATCTCGACGGCGAAAGCCTGTTCGTCAACGGCAACGACATGCTCGCGTTCCAGCCGACGCTCGGCTGGGACATCAACCTGATGCGGTCGCTGGGGGCGATCGCCGGCGGCGGGCTGTTCAACGTGCGGTTCGAGGGCCGCGGCATGCTGGCGATCACGACCCATTACGACCCGCTGACGCTCCGCGTCGAACCGGGCGGCCCGCCGGTCTTCACCGACCCGCAGGCCACGATCGCCTGGAGCGGCAACCTCGAACCGAAGTTCAAGACGGACGTGCAGTTCAAGACCCTGCTCGGCCGCGGCAGCGGCGAGAGCATCCAGATGGAGTTCGCCGCCACCCGCAGCCCCGGCTTCGTGGTCGTCCAACCCTTCGAGGAACGCCCGATGGCCGCCGGGGCGGCGTGAGCGAAACCCGGCGGACGGCCCGTCATTCGTCTTCGGCGGCGGTACGAACCCGCAGGGCGATGCGGACCGAGCCGTCGGTGAACGTGGCGCCCTTCCGTCTGAACTCGCGCTCGCCCCGGGCGAAGAGGTGGTAGAGCCCGTCCACCTTCGTCGGCTCGCTGATCGAAGAGGAAACGGTTCCGTCGAGGTGCTCATCGAAGTCGAAGAAATGACTTCCCCCCGCCCAACGGAGTCGCCCCTCGACCTCCCGACGGTCCGGCCGAAGCGCGACGACAATCTTCGAGTCGCCGGAGAGTTGCCGATGAACATCGAGGGAAATGTCTGACGACTCGTCGACGACCGTCCCGTCGGCGTCCAGCACGACGAGGCCGACTTCCTGATCGTCCGGTTCCTGCCGCAGGTCGATCGTCCAAAACTTCCAACCCGTCGCCCAAGCGACGTCGGCCGCCGTGATCTCGTCCGAAGCCGGTCGACTGAGTACGAAGAACGCCAGCGCCGTCAGGCCGACGCCCAGCGCCAGGGACGAGAGACAGGGGAAGATCGTTCGTCGCATCGGCGCCGTCGCGGAAGAGTGATCTCAACGCCGGAGGATACGCGATGCGGCCGTGCGGCGTCCCGCCCTCACCGCACGTCCGGATAGAACCGGCCCAGCCAGTCCGCCGGGGCGCCGTAGGCCCAGCCCCAGGCGATCGCGAGGTACGTCAGGTTCGCCCGCACCACGCCCCACTCCCGCACGCGGCGGTCGCTGGTCTCGATCGGCTCCGGCAACTCCCGGACGCGGCCGCGCCCCGGCGGCAGACGGCGGTTCATCCGCAGACAGAGGTCGGCGTCTTCCATCACCGGCAGCCGTTCGTCGAATCCGCCGACGGTGGCGAAATCGCTCGCCCGGCAGGCCATCGCCTGATCGCCGAACAGCAACCGCAGCCCGGCGAACGCGTAGCGGTGCGGCCGGTAGATCAGCGGGGCGTAGTGCGTTTTGAGCCGGTGGTGCAGCGAGGTGAGCCGGCTCGGCCCCCGCGGCCCCGTCAGCGTGGCCCGGCCGCCGACCAGCGCCGTGCCCTCCTCCGCCAGCGCCGCGGCGACCGCCGCGAGGTAATCCGGCGGCAGGACGGTGTCGGCGTGCAGGAAGCAGAGCAGCTCGCCCCCCGCCGCGGCCGCCCCGGCGTTCATCTGCTTCGACCGGCCGGGGGGCGAACGCACCACCGTCGCCCCCGCGGCCTCCGCGATCGAAACGGTGCCGTCCTCGCTGCCGCCGTCGACGACGATCACCTCCCGCGGCGGCGGATCGAGTTCCTTCAGATGAGCCAGCGTTGCCGGCAGGGCGGCGGCTTCGTTGAGGGTCGGGATGACAAGGGAGACGCGGCCGCCCGTCACGCCCCGACGCCCGCTGCGGATAGCGCCGCGGCCAAAGTCCGCCGCGCCTCGGCGTGTCCGTCGACGGCCGCGGCGGGCTGAGGGAGCCGCGGTTCGACCGGCGGCAGCGCCCCGCGGGCCTCGGCGGCGAGGCGGATGCCGTCGGGGAACTCGCCGACGCCGATCTGGGCGTCGAACAGCGTCGTCAGCCGCCACTGGGCCTGCCGGGCGGCGTCCCAGTCGCCGGCCTGGAAGCGGTCGTAGACCTCCACGACTAACTCCGGGGCGGCGTTCGCGGTAGCGTTCGTGCCGCCTTGGGCGCCGGCGGCGAGCATCGGCAGCAGCGCCGCGTCCCAGCCGGTCAGGATCGCAAAGTCCGGCCGCTCCGGCAGAATCTGGGAACAGAGCCGCACCATCGCGGAGACGTCCCCGCTGCTGTCCTTCACTCCGACGACGTTCGGCTGTTCTTTTGCCAGTCGGACGGTCACCTCGACCGGGATCGGCACGGCGAAGGACGGAATGTTGTAGACCAGCACCCCCACCGGGCTCTCCGCGGCGAGCCGACGAAAATGTTCCTCAATCGCCTCCGGCGAGGGACGAAAATAGACCGGCGCCGTCACCGCGACCGCCGCGGCGCCGCACTCGGCGGCGTGTTCGCACTCGGCGAGGGTCTCCGACAGGTTCGCCCCGCCGACGCCGGTCAGCACCGGCACGCGGCCGGCGGCGGCTTCGCAGGTCGCCCGGGTGACTCGCCGGCGCTCCTCGGCCGTCAGTCGCACCCCCTCGCCCGTGCTGCCGTTGGGGTAGAGGCCGTGCACCCCCTTGCCGATCAGCCAGTCGGCATGCGACCGCAGAGCGTCCTCGTCCACGCCGCCGTCGGCGGCCCGGGGGGTGAGGGTGGGGACGAGGATGCCGCGGAACACCGGGGCGAAATCCGAATGAGGAATGTCGAATGACGAAGGGAGAGCCTAACGCGACCGCTCCCACTCGACATTCGTCATTCGTCATTCGTCATTCCCAGCTCGATCGGCCGGCCGACGAACCGCACCACCGCGACGCAGGCGACGAGCCCGATCGGCAAACAGATCCACGACGGCACGCCGAAGCCGGCGGGGACGTAGCCGCAGACCAGCGAGATTAGCCCGACGGTCGCCGCGTAGGGCATCTGCGTGGCGACGTGGTCGAGGTGGTCGCAGCCGCTGGCGGCACTGCTGAGGACCGTCGTGTCGCTGATCGGGGAGCAGTGGTCGCCGAAGATCGCCCCGGCCAGCACCGCCCCGATCGTGCCCAGCATCGCCGGTTCGGCGGCGACCGCCTCGATCCCCAGCGCCCCGGTGCCCAGCAGCCCGGCACCGAGCTGGATCAGCAGCGGGATCACGATCGCCATCGTCGTCCAACTGGATCCGATGCTGAAGGCGATCGCCGCGGCCAGCAGGAAGCCGAGCGCCGGCAACCACCGGGCGGACAGGTATGGCTCCGCCACGCCGGCCAGGTACGGCCCCGTCCCGAGCACGGTACACGCCTGCCCGACCGACCAGGCGAGGATCAGGATGACGGCGACCGGGAACATCCCCTGAGCCCCCGCGACCCAGGCGTCGGCCGTGGCGCCGACCTTCAGCGCCCCGGTGACGGCGGCGGTCAGGCAGGCAATCAGGGAGGCCGCCAGCGAGGCGATCAACAGGGCCGTGAAGCTGTCCGCGTTCTCGATCACCCGCCGGACGGAATTTTCGTCGCCGCTCGGCCACCAGCCGGTTTCGGCAGTCGCCTCCAGCCCGGTCGCCCACATCACCGCGGCCAGCAGGCCGACCAGCACGACGATCGGGGCGAGGGCGTTGATCAGCTTCGGTTCGGCGTCCTCCACGGCGACCTCGTCGGCGGAGGCCGGGGAGGAGCCGGGACGGATCAGTTGCCCGGTCGTCGCCGCCCGCACCTCAGCCCGCCGCATCGGGCCGTAGTCCCGCCCGGTCCAGGCGACGGCGAACACGAACGCCAGCAGGTAGATCGGGTAAAAGCGGTAGGGGATCGTTTCGAGGAAATACACGTAGCTGATCGATTCCCCGCCGAGGGCGACGAAGCCCTCGCTGATGGCGTCGATCTCCACGCCGACCCACGTCGAAACGGCCGCCAGCCCGGCGACCGGCGCGGCGGTGCTGTCGATCAGGAACGCCAGCTTCTCCCGGCTGATCCGCAGGCGGTCGGTCAGCGGCTTCAGCGTGCCGCCGAGCAGCAGCATGTTGGCGTAGTCGTCGAAGAAGACCAAGAACCCCAGCCCCCAGCCGGTCAGCTGGCCCCGCTGACGGGTGCCGGCCCGGCCGCCGACCCAGTTGACCAGCGCCGTGGTCCCGCCGCTGCGGGTCATCACCCCGACCATCGCCCCCAGAAAGAAGGTGAACAGCAGCGTGACGACATGGTCGTCGTCGACGGCCGCCGGCTGAATCAGCTCCGTGCACATCGTGCGGAACGCCGACAGCGGCTCCCCGTCGGTCAACACCAGCCCAGCCCCGTAGACGCCCGCCAACAGGGCGAACAGCACTTGCCGGAACGCGATCGCCAGCCCGATGGCGACCAGCGGCGGGACCAGCGACCAAGCCCCGTATCGCTCCGCGGGAGACGGTTCCTCGGCGGCCTCGGCAGCGACCGCCCCGTCGTCGGCCGGTTCCGCGACGGCCGCGGGCTCCGCCGCCTCGGCCGGCTCCTGGGCGTACGCAGCCCCGGCGAACGCCGCGGTTCCGATCAGCGCGAGAAGAACCGCGACGGTGCGCAACGTCATGCCGAATCGACCGATGGGCCGGCGGCGTCCGCGGGGAGTGCGGGCAGGCTCGCCCGGAACACGGTCCGGCCGGGAAATGAGCGCACGTCGAGCGTGCCGCCGTGCAACGTGACGATCCGCCAGCACTTCGGCAACCCGAACCCCAACCCCCGTCCCGCCTGCCGGCCGGAGAAGAAGGGATCGAAGGCGTGTCGTCGCTCCTGCTCCGTGAAGCCGGCGCCGTCGTCGGCGACCCAGAGGAGCGCACGTTCGCCTCTGCGGCGCCCGCGAAACCGCAAGCGGGACGCGCCGGCCTCGATCGCGTTCCGTCCCAACGAGGCGACGAGCGCTGAGAGCTGATCCGGGTCGGCCTCCAAGGCGACCGGGGCGAAATCCGTCTCCAGCGTGCAGCCGGCGTCGGCGGCCCGCTCCCGCAGACCGGGCAGCGCCTCCTCGGCGACCTCCCCTAGCCAGACCGGCTCCGGCGTCGGTTCCGGCGGGTCGGCAAACAGCAGGGCGTCCGCGATCATGTCGCGGATGCGGAGGGCCTGCTCCGAAATGACCCGCAGTTCCCGGGCCAACGTCGGGTCCTCGCAGTTCCTCAGCAGCAGCGAGCAGCGCCCGTGGATCGCCGCGGCGGGGTTGTTGATCTCATGCCCGGCCCCGGCGCAGAACTCCGCCATCGCGGCGAGTTTCGCGTCGCGGAGGCGAGCGTCGAAGTCGTCTGACATGGAGCCGCGACCGTGAGGGAGCGTCAC